>CAZFSW010000220.1:0-2531 GCA_964521655.1 uncultured Dorea sp. | reverse complement strand
AAAAATCTCTCTTTTTCTTCGGTCTGCCGGATCGCCGTTTGAAGCTTCTCGATGCTTTTTACCGAAATCCACGCCTTATTGGAGCGGTAATAAGAATTTGCAAGCTTCCAGAACTTCTCGGGATAGATAAACCGCACCTTCAGATATTCCATTTCCGCCTCGCTCACCGGATTGATGGCAGAATAAGCATTGATGATATGATCTCCGAGCCTCTCCTTCCAGCCCTGCTTTTCCAGCGTCTTGCGCAGGAAATAATACAGATCCTCCATCTGCACCTCCCGCCTGAACCTTTCAAAATTAGTTGTCATCAAGATCGCCTGGGACGGCGGCTGCGCCATCATGATGTTGTGGTAGTTATATTCCCCGTGCGTGATGTGGCACTGCGAGACACTCTTCTCACAGAGGCTGTCGCAGGCGGACGCATCCAGCTCACAAAGCGCCGCGTCAGCCCAGCGGTACATATCATCAAAGCAGCCCAGAAACGCAAGCTCAAACTCTCCCTTCTGGGAAATGCCGCGCATGAATCTGCGCACCTTCTTAAGCTCCCGGTTATGGCGGATATAGTCCTCCCTCAGACGCGCTGCCGCGGGCGCACTCTGCCCCGTCCCGCCCCGCAGAAGAAGATGAAGCTTCGCCAGATTACCCGCCGCCCTGAGAAGTTCTCCGCTTCTGCGTATGTCGCATTCTCTCCCGGAAGCCCAGCGCTTTAGCATATATCTCCCGCCATCCTCCGTAAGACTTACATAGCCCCCTTCGCGGTTTTGCACCGGGAAATCCGCCTGTAGATACCCCTGCTCCTCCAAATGGGCGTAAATATCAAGAAGCGCGGGGATCTTCGCCTGTGAGACAGATACTTCCTTAAGCAATAATACTCCCCTGTCTGTGTCGCATAAAATAGCACCCCTTGTTTTGCGGGTGCCATTTACTGCAACGTCGTATTGTTCCAGTATGCTGTTCTGCTCATATTCCTGCATGTCGATCCCCTGCGCTCTTACTTACATATTCTCTCTATCGTATGCAGAAAATGAGGAAAATAGACCTGCGGCCAGGCGGCCTATCCGCCGAGCCCAAAATACCCCATCAGCGCCTCTTTTTCGTTAAGCTCAGGATTTTCAATGACCAGCTCCAGCATTTTGCCCAGCATATCCCCTATCTCCTTTCCCGGGCACATCCCCGCCTCCAGCAGATCCCTCCCCGTCACGGCAAGGTCTTTCAGGGAAACGCACTGCTTTTCTTCTACGACTTTTTTGTAAAGGGCTTCGATGGCATCAAGATTTTCTATCTTCTCCCCGCGCTTGTACATGCTCTGGGCGAGCACGTCGGCTCGGCGCACCTCCATATAACAGGGAAATAGGTCCTCGCCGATCCTGTTCATCGCGCGGCGGACATTCTTTGCCTGTGCCGGCATACGCAGGTCGTGATAAAGCACAAGCTTTGATACCTTATCCCGCGTATCGTTGTCGAATTTCAGCCGTCTCAACACCCGTTTTGCGATGGCTTCGCTTTCCGCCGCGTGTTTTTTAAAATGCGCCCGCCCGTTCTCGTCGATGGTCTTAAGCGCAGGCTTTCCCATGTCGTGGAACAGCATTGTCAGGCGCAGGACCTTGTCCGCGCGGATATTTTTTATCGCCTGTATCGTGTGCTCACCCACATTATACATATGGTGCGGCGTCTCCTGCTCTGTCGTCATCAGCCGGTCAAACTCGGGGAGAAACTGCCTCGTGATCCCAAGCCCATAAGCCTCCCTGAGAATCTCCGGGCGGTCTGACATGAGTATCTTGACAAGCTCCGTCTGGATCCGCTCCGCGCTGATATTCTGAAGCGTCGGAGCCAGCCCTTGCATGCCCGCCCGCGTCTTGTCCTCGATGGCAAAGCCAAGCTGCGCCGCAAAACGCACTCCGCGAAGAATACGCAATGCGTCTTCGGAAAACCGCGCTTCAGCGTCCCCCACGCAGCGGATGACTCCGCGCCGCAGGTCTTCTATGCCTCCAAACAGGTCTACCAGCCCGTTTTCCTCATTATATGCCATCGCATTGACTGTAAAATCCCGGCGCAGCAGATCCTCCCTCAGGCTGCGGGTAAATATGACCTCCGACGGATGACGGCTGTCCTTGTATTTCCCGTCGATCCGGTAGGTCGTCACCTCAAAGCCCTCCCCGCCAGACAGGACTGTAACGGTTCCGTGCTCGATCCCTGTATCAAATGTCCGTGCGAACAACGCTTTCGTCTCCTTTGGCAGCGCGGAGGTCGTGACGTCCCAGTCCTCTGGCGTCCTCCCCAGAAGCGAATCCCGCACGCATCCGCCGACCGCGTATGCCTCATATCCATGTGTATGAAGAACCGTGAGTATGCCGCGTACCTTCTCTGGCAGATTGATCGTTTTGTTGTCCATGTCCGCATTCCCCCATTTTCCCGGAGCTTTCTCATGAATTATAACACATTTCATTGACTTTTTTCCAAAAATACGTTAAAATGTAGACTCGTGCAGCCGGGGTGTTAGCGGTACCTTGTACCTGCAATCCGCTATAGCA
>CAZFSW010000219.1:0-2534 GCA_964521655.1 uncultured Dorea sp. | reverse complement strand
TCAGCTTCACTCCCGTCGGGAAGCCTGCGCCACCCAATCCGACGATGCCCGCCGCCTTCACCATGTCAAGCTTGGAAGCATCCTCCGGCACGTCAATCGGCACAAACTCGTCCGGCTGCTCATCCGCAGGTTCAATAATGATCCTGTCGTCCGCAACCTCCGCCACTTTTCCGTACACACTGGAAAAGATGTTCGCGCCAAGCCCCGTGGGGGTCGCGATCAGCGTGCCCTTTTTCACCTCGTCGCCCGCTTCCACGATGGGCGCGCACGGGGCGCCCACATGCTGACGCAGTAAAATCTGTACATTTCCCATGACATCCTTCTCCTTTACTAATTTAAAATATAAGTAAAAACGAAACCTCACAGTCCGTCTACTTATTCATTTATAAAAAATTTCTATAAATCCAGGCGCGTCCCCTGCAGCGTCCGGCGCTCTGGAATAAATGCTCTGGCGAGGGCATGTGGGAATCGAACCCACCCGGGACGCTCCTAACGCCCCACACTAGTTTTGAAGACTAGGAGGCACACCAGTCACCCAACTACCCCCATAAATTATCTCATGTGTAATAATCCTAGCATAATTCAGATTTTATTTCAACCTTTTCCAACAATTTTTAATTGTAAAATATCATTGACTTTTCAAGGGTTTTCGTCCATAATAATTGTATAAAAACTGAACGTGGTACTAGAACGCAGTCTAATTGTTGGTCATTTGTCATTATATGCTTCTTCTGTATTTGGATGCGTCTGGTGTTTTTACGGAAAAGACGCTGGGAAAGCGATCCGTTTCCGGCGTGTTTTTATAATTCACTTATAGATTCTGTCTATGAGTAGAAAATATCAGGAGGTAATATGATATGAAATTGGAAGCAAAGGTGAATTTTGATCGTTTCGAAAGCGCGCTTCAGGTTGTGGATTCCCACACCGTCGGAGAATTCTGCCGCATCGTCATCGGCGGTTTCCCGGAGCCAGAGGGCAATACGATGATCGAAAAGAAGAAATGGATGGAGGAGAACTATGACAATGTCCGCACAGCGCTCATGTTCGAGCCAAGAGGACATCATGATATGTTCGGCGCTTTCCTGTGCGAGCCTGTGAACCCGGAAGCGCAGTTTGGCGTCATGTTCATGGATACCGGCGGATACCTGAATATGTGCGGCCACTGCACCATCGGCGCAGTTACCGTCGCCATCGAGGCAGGCCTGGTAGAGTCCCACGAGGGCGAGAATGAAGTCGTATTAGAGGCTCCCGCCGGCTTGATCCGCACAAAAGCCATCGTGAAGGACGGCAAGGTGGAGAGCGTTACCCTGACCAATGTACCGGCGTTTGTCTACAAGGAGAACCAGAAGGTAACCATCGACGGCAAAGAGATTGAATTTACGATTTCCTTCGGCGGGAGCTTCTTCGCGCTCGTTGACACGACGAAGCTCGACATCGGCGAGATCAACGCCAAGACCGTACCGGCATACACCGCTCTTGGGATGAAGATGTTAGACGTCATCAATAAAGAGATTCCGGTGAAGCATCCGCTTCTTGACATCGACACGGTTGACCTCGTAGAGTTCTACGGCCCGACTCCGAACCCGGACAAGGCGAGCATGAGGAACGTGGTGATCTTCGGCGAGGCGCAGGCTGACCGTTCACCCTGCGGGACAGGCACAAGCGCAAAGCTTGCCACCCTACATCACTGGGGCGAGATCAAGGTGGGCGAGGAGTTCATTTACGAGAGCTTCATAGGCAGCCTCTTCAAAGGCGTGATCAAGGAGACAACGAAGGTTGCCGACTATGACGCAGTTATCCCGATGATTACCGGTAGCTGCTACCTGACGGGCGTTGCCACATACCTGATCGACCCGTCCGACCCGCTGAAGTATGGGTTCCAGGTAGGGTAAGCTGGCAGAACGACAGCAAGAAAAGTTAGTCTTAAAGCTAGGTACATAGACATATGGAGCTGCTGTAATAAGAACGAATCATACAATATACAGTTGTAGTGCTTTGGATCCATTCGCTATATATTGTGCGCATTCTGCTTAATGCGGCGGCTCCATTTTTATAGAAGCGCCGTCCGGCCACAGCAAAGGGAGGATGACCATGCCACGAAAACGACAATCCACAAAAAGCCGCATAGTAAAAGCCGCCTGGAGTCTCTTCTACAAGAACGGCTACGACCGAACCACCGTCGAAGACATCATCACAGCCTCCAAGACGTCGAAGGGCACTTTTTACCACTATTTCAAAGGCAAGGAGTCCCTCTTAAATTCCCTGTCCTACCTATTTGACGAGAAATATGTGGAGCTTGCGGCGGTCATTGACCCGGACTTATCCGCTTACGACAAGCTTTTGTTCTTAAACCATGAGCTGTTCTATATGATTGAGACAAGCGTGGATATCAGCCTCCTCGCCTATCTCTATTCCTCGCAGCTTGTGACCAAAGACAAAAAATCCCTGTCTGACAAGAAACGCTACTATTTCAAATGGATCACGGAGATTATAGAGGACGGCATACGCACCGGAGAATTCAAGGACACCAGCAC
>CAZFSW010000218.1:0-2536 GCA_964521655.1 uncultured Dorea sp. | reverse complement strand
ATTTATTTTTGCACCAAATTGATGATCTTCTTCGGGACATAGATTTCTTTTACGACCGTCCCTGTCAGCTTCTCTGCCACAGCAGCTTTCCCTGCGGCGATCGCCTCCTCTTTCGAGATATCCGCCGGGATGGAGATGACTGCGCGGGTCTTCCCATTCACCTGAACCGGGACTTCAATCTCATCGTCCTTCATCATTTCCTCATCGTAGGACGGCCACCCCGCCTGAAATACGCTTCCCTCATGGCCGAGCTGCTCCCACACCTCCTCCGCGATATGCGGCGCGAATGGGGAGAGGAGGACCGCCATCTGCGAAAGCGTCTCCACATCGATCCCGCCCGTCTTCTTTGCGATCTCAATCAGCTTATTGTTGTGCTCCATGAAACCGGAAATCGCCGTGTTGAGGCTGAAGCTCTCCAGGCGCACCGTAATGTCCCGGATCAATCTGTGGCGCTCCTTGACCATCTCCTTCGTCGCCGCCACATTCGCCTCTTTGCTGTCCATGACGAGGTTCCAGAACCGCTTAAGGAAACGGTTCACTCCGTCTATCCCACGGTCGTCCCACTCCGCGTCCAGCTCCGGCGGCCCCACGAACAGCTCGTACATCCGCAGGGAATCACAGCCGTAATCCCGCACAAGGTCGTCCGGGGACACCACATTTCCCTTCGACTTGCTCATCTTAATCCCGTTCTTCCCGGTGATCATCCCCTGATTGAACAGCTTGTGGAACGGCTCTTCAAAATCAATCACCCCGATATCGTACAGGAACTTGGTATAAAACCTGGAATACAGAAGGTGGAGCACGGCGTGCTCCACGCCGCCGATATACATATCTACCGGAAGCATGGCGTCCGCCTTTTCCTTTGACACCAGCTCCTTGTCATTGTGGTTGTCCACATAGCGCAGGAAATACCACGACGAGCCCGCCCACTGGGGCATGGTGTTCGTCTCGCGCTTCGCGTCACCCCCGCAGGCCGGGCATTTGCAGTTCACCCACTCGTCGATGGCGGCAAGCGGGGACTCTCCGGTTCCCGTGGGCTCATAGGATTCCACTTTCGGAAGTCTAAGCGGCAGCTCGTCTTCCGGCACAGGCACGCACCCGCACTTGGGGCAGTGTACGATCGGGATCGGCTCGCCCCAGTAACGCTGGCGGGAAAATACCCAGTCCCGCAGCTTGTAATTCACAGTCGCGCGCCCGATCCCACGGCTCTCGATCATATGCGGAGCCTCTTTTTTCAGCACGGCGGACTCCATCCCGTTCCACTTACCGGAATTGATCATCGTGCCGTCTGCCTCGGTGTAAGCCTCCGTCATATTTTCAATCTCTTTCCCGTCCTTCGCGATCACCTGCACGATCGGGATCCCAAACTTTTTCGCAAACTCAAAGTCCCTGTCGTCATGCGCCGGCACGCACATGATCGCCCCCGTGCCATAGTCCGCCAGCACATAGTCCGAAAGCCAGATCGGGATCCTCTCCCCATTTAGGGGATTGATAGAATAGCTCCCGGTAAACACGCCGGTCTTCTCCTTATCCTGCATCCGGTCTACATTGGACTTCACGGAGGCGTCATAGATATACTTCTCCACCGCCTCCCTCGTCTCGTCCGTCGCAAGGCCCGCCGCAAGCTCGTGTTCGGGCGCGAGTACCATAAACGTCGCGCCGTACAGCGTGTCCGGCCTCGTCGTATAGACCGTGATCTTCTCCTCTCTACCCTCAACCGGGAAATCAACCTCCGCCCCGTAGGACTTGCCGATCCAGTCCGTCTGCATCTTCTTGACCTTCTCCGGCCAGTCCAGCCCGTCAAGGTCTTTTAACAGACGCTCTGCATATGCGGTGATCTTAAGCATCCACTGGCGCAGGTTCTTCTTCGTGACCTCAGCGCCGCAGCGCTCACATTTCCCATTTACAACCTCTTCATTCGCAAGCCCGGTCTTGCAGGACGGGCACCAGTTGATCGGGAACTCTTTTTCGTAGGCAAGCCCTTCCTTGAACATCTTCACGAAAATCCACTGCGTCCACTTATAAAACTCGGGGTCGGTCGTATTTACCTCCCTGTCCCAGTCATAGAGCGCGGAGATCTCGTTAATCTGCTGCTTAATGTGCTTCACATTCTCCGCCGTAGAGATCGCCGGATGGACGCCCATCTTAATCGCGTAATTCTCCGCCGGGAGCCCGAACGCATCCCAGCCCATCGGATGGATCAGGTAATATCCCTGCTGCAGCTTGTACCTGCTCCACACGTCGGAGATGACATAACCTCTCCAGTGCCCGACGTGCAGTCCGTTTCCAGACGGATACGGGAACATATCGAGACAGTAATACTTCTCCTTTTTGCTGCCGTCCTCATTCTGCTCTACATTTACCGGGTGCTTCTCCCAGTTCTCACGCCATTTTTTTTCAATCGCCCTGTGGTTATATGGTATCTTTGACATCGTCGTATGCCCCTGCTTTCCTTGCGGACGGCTCCCGCCAGCCCCTATATTTTCTAAACATTCTCATTATAGGAACTTTGCGGGGATAAGTCAATCCCCATTTC
>CAZFSW010000217.1:0-2595 GCA_964521655.1 uncultured Dorea sp. | reverse complement strand
CATAAGGTTTCGATGGCGGCGATGGGGAGATATTTCCCGAACACCCCGCTTCTTGCGGCGATCGTGAAGGTGGCGGGACTTATGGAGGAGGAGACGTTCCTGCGCGAGATGCGGGCGTCCTTCTCCCACAAATTTGCCAGTAAGCCGGAGGTCATCGACGGCAACATGGCGGCGCTTGAGATGGCGTTTAGGGAGGTGCGGTGATGAGGACAGATATTTCCAGATTAGGAGTGAAAGCGGGCTGGCGGGACCTGACCGAGGGCATGGCGGTCGCCGGAGCGGGGACGTCTAAGGATTTCCACACCGGGGAGTGGTCATCGGACAAGCCGGAATTTATCGAGGAAAAATGTAAGCAATGCCTGCTCTGCGTTCCTGTCTGCCCGGATAGCTGTATTCCGGTGCGGGACATGAAGCGGGGGGCATTTGACTATGACCACTGTAAGGGCTGCGGTATCTGCGTGAAGGCATGTCCGTTCGGCGCGATTACGATGAAAGGGGTGAGCTAGGAGATGGCAAAAAGAGACAGACTATCAGGAAATGAGGCGGTGGCAGTCGCCTTAAGGCAGATCAACCCGGATGTATTTCCGGCGTTCCCGATCACGCCATCCACGGAGATCCCCCAGTATTTTGCGTCCTTCGTGGCAAACGGGCAGGTGGACACAGAGTTTATCCCGGTGGAGAGCGAGCACAGCTCCATGAGCGCGGCAATCGGCGCATCTGCGGCTGGCGCGAGGAGCCTTACGGCGACGTCCTCCTGCGGGCTTGCCTATATGTGGGAGGAGCTGTACATCGCGGCGTCCAACCGTCTGCCGCTTGCGCTTGCGCTCGTGAACCGCGCGCTTTCCGGGCCCATCAACATCAACTGCGACCATTCGGACAGCATGGGGGCGAGGGATGCGGGATGGATCCAGATATACGCGGAGAATAACCAGGAGGCGTATGACAACATGGTGCAGGCATACCGTATTTCCGAGCATACGGACGTCAGGCTGCCGATCATGATCTGCCAGGACGGATTTATCACGAGCCATGCCGTGGAGAATATCGAGCTTCTGGAGGACGAGGAAGTGAAGCGTTTTGTCGGGGAGTACGATCCGGAGGATTATCTGCTCAACCCGGAATGCCCGCTTGCCATAGGACCTTATTCCATCACGGATTATTATATGGAGGCGAAGCGCAGCCAGGCGGAGGGCATGAAGCACGTGGGCAGGGTCGTGTCAGATGTGGCGCGGGAGTTTGGGCAGCTTTCCGGCAGACACTACGGGCTGTTCGAGGAGTACCGCATGGAGGACGCCGAGCTTGCTGCCGTTATCATCGGCTCTGCGGCGGGCACGGCGAAGGACGCGGTAGACAGGCTGAGGGAGAAGGGAGAGAAGGCTGGGCTTATCAAGATCCGGCTGTTCCGCCCGTTCCCGGCGGACGAACTTGCGGAGGCGCTCCGGGGCGTAAAGGCGGTAGCGGTCATGGACCGCGCGGAGAGCTATACGAACCACGGCGGGCCCCTGGGCGCGGACGTGATGGCGGCCCTTTTCAGGGCGCGCTCCCGCGCTTTCGCGGTCAACTATATCTATGGGCTGGGTGGGCGCGACGTGCGCGTGGAGGACATGGAAAAAGTGTTCGCGGACTTAAAGGAAATCAATTCGGCGGGCGATGCGGGCGAGACCTACCGTTATCTGGGAATCCGGGAGTAAGGGGGAAAAGGAAAATGAGCTATAATTTTAAAGAGACGATGAATAAACCGGAACGCCTCGCTCCGGGGCATAGGATGTGCGCGGGCTGCGGCGGCACGATCGCGGTGAGGAATGTGCTGCGCGGGCTGCACGAGGGGGATAGGGCGGTCATCGGCAACGCCACGGGCTGCCTGGAGGTGTCAACATTTACATACCCCTATACCGCATGGGAGGACAGCTATATCCACAATGCCTTTGAAAACGCGGGCGCGACCCTAAGCGGTGTGGAGGGCGCGTACAGGGCGCTTAAGAAAAAAGGGAAAATCAAGGACACTTATAAATTCATTACGTTCGGCGGGGACGGCGGCACGTATGATATCGGCTTCCAGTCATTATCGGGGGCGATGGAGCGGGGGCATGACCTGGTATATGTGTGCTATGATAACGGCGCGTATATGAATACCGGTATCCAGCGTTCCTCCGCGACGCCGATGTATGCGGACACGACCACGACCCCGGTAGGCAGCCAGAGCGACGGCAAACCCCAGAACCGCAAGGACCTGGCGGCGATCATCGCGGCGCATGACGTGCCGTATGTGGCGCAGACGACCTTTGTACAGAATTTTAAGGATCTGCACATTAAGTCAGAAAAGGCGATCTATACGCCGGGCCCGGCATTTCTGAACATTATGGCGCCGTGCCCGCGCGGGTGGCGTTACAATACGCCGGATATTATGGAAATCTGCAGGCTCGGCGTGGAGACGTGCTACTGGCCGCTTTTTGAGGTCACAGAGGGCAGATGGATCCTGAACTACGAGCCGAAGAAGAAGCTCCCGGTGGAGGATTTCTTAAGGCCGCAGGGACGGTTTAAGCATTTATTTAAGAAGGGGAATGAGCATCTGATCGAAGCGTTCCAGAAGGAAGT
>CAZFSW010000216.1:0-2628 GCA_964521655.1 uncultured Dorea sp. | reverse complement strand
GAACGGGAGGAATTTACAAGGCTTAAGGTGATAAAGAGGATGCAGGGGGAATAGGGGAAATTTTTCCGCGCTACCTCGCATACCCCACATATGCGTGCCCGCTCCCTTCCGTCATGGTATTCATCTGCGCATAGGATACGGTGCCTGACCCGCCCTCGCTGTCCCGATAGGTGATGAAGCCGTCTCCGTAGCCGGTGATGATGACGGCATTTTTTGTGTCCAGCATGGCGATGACAGGGATATCCTGGTTGACGATATAAAGGAGCTGTTCGGCGTCGCATCCGGTGAGGTCGATGCTCTGCCCGCCGGACAGGTCTTCCATGATGTCCACGGCGGCTTCGCCGCCGTTTAGCCGGGCGCGGATCGTCTCAATCTCTGCGTCTTTGCCGGAGATGCTATATTCGAGGTCGCGGTTTCCCCGCTGCCAGATATAGGTCTGGCGCGCTGATACGACGACTCCGCTGTATTCGTCGGCGGCCGCGATTGCCCCGCCCGCACTGTCATAGATGCCCCGAAGCCCGCCGTAGCCGTAAACATAACATTTATCGTGCGTGCTTTCATCTTCAAAGGTTATCGGTTCTATGCTGTCTGCGCTGCCGCGCAGTATCTGTTTAGGCTTCAGGAGATCCGGCTTCAGGTTTTTGATGGCGTTTTTAAATGCGAGGCGCGTCTGCGTCTCTTTAAGCTCCGTGACATAGACCTCGGCCTCGATCTTGCCCGTACCCTTTTTCTCATTGTTGGTAATATAATCTTCCGCCGTGCCCGTGTAGGTGCTGCCGTCTCTCGTTGCCCGGTTCAGCGTGATCAGGCTGTCTTCAAGTTCCGCCCCTAAGATATAGATGCCCTCCTGCTCGTAGGTCTTTACCGTCTTTCCCGTATCATCTTCAATCTCTACCTTGTACATGGGGGCGGTTTCCTGCCCGGACGCGGTCTGGCCGGCGTCCTCCCTGCGGGAGACGCCGTATACAAAATCATTGTCCATGAATCCGAGCGGGGTGACGATCTCGTCCGCGCCGCCCTCTGTCGTATATTCCTCCCCTGTGGAGAAATTTTTGATTGTCACGGTGTTTTTACCGGAGCCGTCCGCCTGCTCCTGGTAAGCGATCAGCGTTCCGTCTGCGGAGGTGACGTACTGGCTGTCAGCAAGGCCCGCCGCCAGCTCTGTCTTATTACCATTATCGGCGTCGACCTCATAGAGCGTGCCGTCGGCGAGCAGATAAAGGACATTGTTGTCGGCACTGTAATACGCCAGATCGCCCAGCTCGTACAGTACCCGTTCATAGGAATGCGTGCTTGAGACGAAGACCTTTTCCTCCACGGTGTTCTGCTCCGTGTCATAGTAATATACGGCGATTCCGACCTCGCCCTCGTGCTCGCCCCGGTTCATATAGCCGTAGACGGCAAATACCGTATTTCCCTTATCGTCCATCTGCAGAAGCTTTACCGCATGCTGCGGGAACAGGTTGCGGGTATCGCTGTTTTCCGCGTCCGCGAAGCTGAACACGAGCGAGAGGGAATCTGATTCTTTATTGTAATTCCAAAGCTCCCGCGCCTGCACAAATGAGACGATGGTGCCGTCTTCGTTTGCCAGGTAGGAGACGTCGCCGTCTGTGATCCCCAGGATAACGCCTTCACTGGTCAGCACCTGGTAGGACGGGTCGAAGACCTGCGCCATCGTCCGGTCATAATCGAGAAGATAATCGGTATCTCCATCCGGGATATGCCGCACCCGGAAAAATTCCGTGACGCTGTACACATCTGTCTCATTTTCCTCGCCCTTACAGCGCACGCGGTACTGGAGCTGCACGGAGGTGTAGGTGCTGTTGATCTCCTTGATGCTCCACAGCTCGCTGCCCTCGACCGCAGGCTCAAGCTCCCCCCATGACACATGGTCGAAATCAGAGTGAATGGTCACATGGGAAAATGTCGTGTTATCGATGCTTCCGTCCGCCTCGATCGCGGTCTGCGTTGCCGTCCCTTCTGCTTTGCTCAGCGCGTCCTCGTGGAAGCTGCGGATGTAATCCAGGCATTCAAAGACATTCGTTCCAGCGCTGTCTACGATGCGGGTATAGAGGTACGCCTTTTTCCCTTCGTCCATGTTCAGGACGATTTCCAGCGCCCGCTCCTCTGCCAGCAGGTCCTCTGCGTCCAGCGTCAGGATGGTGGACTCCTGCGGCTGCTTTACCGTGGATTCCAGAAGCTTTTGCTTCCCGTCCAGTGTATACACGGTGTAATCGAGGCTTTGGACGGAATTGTCATAAGCCTTGAGCCGAAGCTCCAACTGGCCGGAAGATACCGGTGTGATCGTGTCGCGCACGGCGGTGATTTCCATCTCCTTCGCATAGACGGGCAGCGTATTCACACTATTCCCATTGCAGGAAAATGAAACCTGCGGGCGCGATGCCGTTCCCATATCCGCCAGCATATCGTTGGTGTTATCTCTATTGGTTACATAACTGAATATCACGATCGCTGCGAGGAATACTGCCGCCAGTATCCCTGCGTCGATGATATATCTCCTGCGTTTTCCCACGATTCGAACGTCCCTTTCACAATGCTTCTCTGTCAAGTAGTATTAACATTGTAAAGGTTTTTTATAGGAAACGCAAGTAGCAGCTCTTGGAAATG
>CAZFSW010000215.1:0-2640 GCA_964521655.1 uncultured Dorea sp. | reverse complement strand
TGGAGAACCATCAGGAGCTCACTTCCTACATGACGTCGCTGGACGACGGTACGGTCGTTCTGTTCCTCGACTGCGAGGAATTACTGAACCAATAAGGTATACCATAAGCGTCAAAATACCTTTTGGCGCTTTTATCATCATATAAAAGGAGCAGCGCAAATTATGCTAGATTTAAAAGAGAAGGATTTCCAGCGTCTCGTCTCATTTGTGAAGAACCACTATGGAATCAATCTGTCCCAGAAACGGCAGCTCATCGTCGGCCGGCTTTCCAACTCCGTGCTGTCTATGGGCTACGCAAATTTCACGGAATACATAGACCACATCCTCGGGCAGAAGAACCCGCAGGACATCGAGCTTATGCTGAATAAGCTGACCACGAACTATACATTTTTCATGCGGGAGACCGCGCACTTTGACTACTTCCAGCACACCGTGCTCCCCTATCTGGAGCGCACAAACAAGAACCGTGTGCTGAGCGTCTGGAGCGCCGGATGCTCGTCCGGGCAGGAGCCGTACACGCTCTCCATGATCCTGAAGGAGCATTTCGACAAACGCCCCGGAGACTGGGATACGAGGGTGCTCGCTACGGATATCTCGCAGAACGCGCTCAAAGCCGCGTCGGAGGGCATTTACGACGAGGAATCCTTAAAGGATCTCCCGCCGGACTGGAAGCGCAAATATTTTAAAAAGACCACCGAGCCGGGCGTCTTCCAGGTGTCCGACAATCTGCGGAAAAATGTGATCTTTAAAACCTTCAACCTGATGGATCCCATCCGTTTCCGGCTGAAATTCGACGTCATCTTCTGCCGGAACGTCATGATTTACTTCGACCAGGCGACAAAAGAGGCTCTGGTGCGGCGTTTCTTCGACGCAACCGTGCCGGGGGGATATCTTTTTATCGGGCACTCCGAAAGCCTGAATAAAGCAACGACCCCCTACGACTATATTATGCCGTCGGCATACCGCAAGCATTTGTAAGAAAGGTGTTTCCAAGAATGGCTGTAAAAAAAATTAAGGTATTAATTATCGACGATTCCCGTGTATTTGTAAATTTCCTGACAAAAGAACTGCCGGAGACAGACGACCGCATTGAGATCGTCGGCTACGCTATGAGCGCATCCGAGGCGATGGGCAAGATCTCCCGCCTAAACCCGGACGTCATCACCCTTGACGTAGAGATGCCCCGGACAAACGGGATTGATTTCCTAAAGGAGCTGCTGCCGAAGCATCTCATCCCCGTCATCCTCGTATCTTCCCTGAATGTCGGGGTATTCGACGCCCTGTCCAACGGGGCGGTCGATTTTGTAAAAAAACCGGATATGAGCAGAAATTACAGCACGAAGCTGTTCGTACAGAACCTTGCTTCTAAGATTGTCATTGCCTCCAATGCGACGGTAAAGCTCCCACGGGTATTCCGGGGAAGTTCCGTACTGAAAAAAAGCGCGGCGCAGCCTGCGGCGGGAGCGTCCGGGTCCGCCGCGTCTTCCATCCGCAAGCCGGTCCTGCCGAATGTCGGGATCTGCAAGCTGAACGGCAATAACAGCCTGAAGCTCAACTCCACTATCATCGCGCTTGGCGCCTCCACCGGAGGCACGGAGGCGACGCTGCAGGTGCTGGAGCGCCTTCCCGCCGATATCCCCGGCATGGTGATCACCCAGCATATGCCGGAAGGCTTTACAGGTATGTATGCGCAGCGTCTGAACCGTCTCTGCAAGATGGAAGTAAAAGAGGCAGTAAATGGAGATATCATCAAGCGCGGGCGGGTACTCATCGCCCCCGGCGGCGACAACCATATGCGCGTGGTGCATCTCGGCGGGAAATATACAGTGCGTGTCTCACCCGGCGAAAAAGTGAACGGGCACAGGCCGTCTGTGGACGTCCTGTTTAAGTCCGTCGCCCAGACTGTCAAGGGCAACGCGGTCGGCATCATCCTCACCGGCATGGGGCAGGACGGGGCGTACGGGCTCCTTGATATGCGAAACGCCGGGGCGTACACTATCGGGCAGGATAAGGAATCCTGCGTGGTGTACGGGATGCCGATGGTCGCGCAGAATATCGGCGCAGTGTGCATCCAGTCCTCGTGTACAAATATCCCCTCGGTGCTGATCAATTATCTGAATAAGCTGTAGGGGGAAAACATTATTTCTGTCCGCTTAATTTCCTGCATATTTCTGGCGATATATAAGTAAAGAGGGCGATGCCCGCCAGAAATATGTCGGGAGGAGGCGTCAGACCAGATGAATACAATCACAAATCCCATCCCATCATTACAGTTAAAATACGGTTCTGCCCTGACGCAGGATACAGGGCCGTCCGGCTCTTCCTGCTCCTCTGTGGATCTCGCGCTTTCAGGCGCGCAGGCGGATTCCTTCACCCTGTCCGAAGGGTGGCCGCGCCGCCAGGACATTGAGAAGGCTTTCATCAATATGCTAAATACCCTACAGCAGGATTTCCCTGATGTGCAGATTTATATCGGCCGCAGCCTGGAAGAACCTGCGCTAAAGCAGGTCGCCGCCGGGCTCGGCGAGGGACAATACCTGATCCTGTCCGACGGCTGGCTGGAACAGGCCATTGCCTCCCCGGATGCCAGCGAGCAGGCGAAACAGGCTGTCACAGACATCCTGGCACAGCTTTCCCAAA
>CAZFSW010000214.1:0-2657 GCA_964521655.1 uncultured Dorea sp. | reverse complement strand
CGACATCCAGGGGACGTCTTATATTTTAAATGAGGGGGAGGGCGTTCTGATCGCGCCTTTCCTGCGCCATTCCTACACAAAGGATGGCGATGAATGGCGCACATCCTTCGCCACATTCACCGGCACGATAGACAGCAGCATTGCCAGGATGGCAGGCAGCCGCCCGGTCGTCCTGACTGACCGGGCGCAAGGGGCGCACATCGGCGCCCTGATTGACGAGATCATGGAAAACTGGGAGCTTCTCTCCTCCGACCCCCGCGCGCTGTCCGTCAGGTGCTACCAGCTCCTTGTGAACTTTACGGACAGCGCCTACGCCCGCGATCTTGCGGGCGAACCTCTGTACCTGCGCTATGTGGAGCCAGTAATAAAAGAGATGGAAACACATTACGACACTCCCCTCACCGTCCGGGAGCTAAGCCGGAGGGTCTATGTCACCCCGCAGTACCTGTCCCGGCTGTTCCGCCGTTTCTTAGGCTGCTCTGTCTACGAATACCTGACTACCTGCCGGATCAACCGGGCGCGGGAGCTCCTCGTGTCGGACCCGCGCATGGAGGTACAGCAGATCGCGGGGCAGACCGGGTTCTCCGACACCAGCCACTTTATCGCCATGTTTAAGAAAGCAACCGGGCTTACGCCTCTTGAATTCCGGCGGCTGAACTGATATGATGATGTTAGGGGCAAAAGGAGGAAGAAACTTATGTATAGTTATAAGCTTGTAAAACAGGTGGCAAGGAAACCAAAGCCCATGTCCGGCGTGCTGCGCGTCACCATCATCGTATGCGCGGTGATCATGATCCTGTTAGGTATCGCCATCTCGCAGGGATTCATGCTGCCCGGCTTCCTTCTCGTCGTGCTGTATTACGTCTACATGACATTCAGCCAGAAGGATTACGAATATACACTTGAAAACAGTCAGCTTACCATTGACGTCATCCGCGGCAAGAAATACCGCAGGAACGCGCATACCCTGGATCTGGAAACCCTTGAGGCGCTCGCCCCGAACTGGCACAGCGCCGTGGCGAGATACCGCAAGGACGGCGGAGATACCAGGCTCCCCAAATATGATTACACCTCTTATGACCCGGACACTCCTTTTTACACCATGATTATCACGGAGAACCGACGTAAGATTAAATTGCTGCTCGACCTTGATGATGAGATGCTCCAGATACTCAAAAGGAAATATCCGGAGAAGGTCTTTTTATCTTAGTCTTGATTGCCAAAAATCAACAAAAATTAGTCTGTTTTCGATTTATTCCCATACAAAAACCACATGGTTGGTCGTTTTTGCATATTATACGATTGTTTTTGCAAACTTTTATGCTCTTTCTCTTGGTACAATAGAACCATGAAGTAATTTTTTTAGAAAAGGAGGACAAATTGTATGAAGAGAAAGTTACTTTCAGTGTTACTTGCAGGCGCGATGGTACTCTCGCTTGCGGCATGCGGTTCTTCCAGCAGCGACAGCTCCAGTGATGACAGCAGCTCTTCCGAGGGCGGCGGATCTGAGGGCGGGAATAAGATTATCGTCTGGACATGGGACCCTGCATTCAACATCCCCGCGATTGAAGAGGCGGGCGAGATTTACAAGGCGGATCACTCTGATTTTGAGCTTGAGGTTGTGGAGACCCTGTCTGACGACTGCGAGACGAAGCTGCAGACCTGTGCGGAATCCGGCGACTTCAGCACAATGCCTGATATCGTGCTGATGCAGGATAACTCTTATCAGAAGTTCGTATCCTTCTATCCGGAAGCGTTTACAGACCTGACGGACAGCGGAATTGATTTTTCACAGTTCCCGGAAGGAAAGCTTGCGTACTCCACGGTAGACGGCAAGAACTATGGCGTTCCGTTTGACAACGGCGCGGTTATCTCCTGCTACCGCACGGACATTCTGGAGCAGGCTGGGTACACGATTGACGACCTGACCGATATTGACTGGGATAAGTTCATCGAGATCGGCAAGGCTGTAAAGGAGAAGACCGGCAAATATATGCTTTCCGGCCAGGCGAACAGCCCGGATACCATCATGATGATGCTGCAGTCTGCGGGCGCTTCCCTTTTCAACGAGGACGGGACCCCGAACCTCGATGACAACCCGGCTCTGGAAGAGTGTATCGACATCTATAAGACAATGGTAGAAGATGGCATCTACTACGAAGTAAATGAGTGGGATGAGTATGTATCCTCTATCACGAATGAGCAGTGCGCCGGCACCATCAACGGCAACTGGATCACAGCTACCATCATGGGCATGGAAGATACCTCCGGCCTGTGGGCGATCACCAATATGCCGAAGCTTATCAAGACTTCCGGCGCTACGAACTATTCCAACAACGGCGGTTCTTCCTGGTATATCACCTCCAACTGCCAGAACACTGATCTGGCGATCGATTTCCTGAAGAGCACCTTTGCGGGAAGCGTAGAGCTTTATGAGAACATCCTTCCGACGACAGGCGCGATCGGTACATACGCACCGGCAGCCGATTCCGAGGCTTATCAGGAGCCACAGGAGTTCTGGAGCGACCAGCCGATTTTCGCTACGATCGTAGAGTTTGCGGAGAAGACGCCATCCAACAACACAAGCGCTTACTATTATGACGTCCGCGAGGTTGTAGGTACGGCGATCCAGGATATCATCGCAGGCGGCGATGTGG
>CAZFSW010000213.1:0-2657 GCA_964521655.1 uncultured Dorea sp. | reverse complement strand
GATTGAGAGGTGCGCGATGAGGATACAGGAATTGATTCTTTACAGAAATATGGAGGAGGGGCAGATCCTTCACGATATTACATCCCTTGCAGGGCATGCCCCCATGACCCCGGAGGAGAAGGAAAAAGGGCGGAAGGTTCTGTTTGACTGCGCGGGCGGGCTGGTGGAAATGGCGGCAAGCCACGGGTTCGAGGGAAATCTGTGGCACAATTATCTGACCTACCTTTTGGCCAGCCATGAGAACGCATATAGCACCTCCTGCGAGATCGTGGGCGGGGCAGAGGGCAGTATCAACGAGGCGGCGCTGCATGATTTTGCTATATTCAGGGAATTGTTTGGCTATGATATGAGTAAGCTGGAAGCAGCATACGATGCGGGCTGCCTGTCGTTTCTGAGAGATTATAAGGGCTCCGTGGGCAGGGGAAGGATATTTAATAAACGGATCCGCGACCGGATCTGCGAGCTTGCCAGAAATCTTGCAAAGGCGGGGGACGCGGAGGAATTTAAGAGGATCATGACGGAGTTCTACCGGGAGTTCGGCGTGGGGAAACTGGGGCTTCACAAGGCATTTCGCGTGGAGCATACGGATGATGGAGTGCAGATCGTGCCGATCACGAAGATCGCCCACGTCCGCCTGGACGATCTGGTTGGATATGAGATAGCAAAGAAGAAGCTGATTGACAATACGGAGGCGTTTGTGAGCGGGAGGCGGGCGAATAACTGTCTGCTGTTCGGAGACGCCGGGACGGGCAAGTCCTCCTCCGTCAAGGCGATCCTCAACCAGTATTATGACCGGGGGCTTCGCATGATTGAGGTATATAAGCACCAGTTCCAGGACCTGAACGACATCATCGGCCAGATTAAGAACCGGAACTATAAGTTCATCATCTATATGGACGACCTGTCCTTTGAGGAGTTTGAGACAGAATATAAGTATCTGAAAGCTGTGATCGAAGGCGGCCTGGAGAGGAAGCCGGAGAACGTGCTGATCTACGCCACGTCCAACCGCAGGCATCTGATCCGGGAGACCTTCAAGGACAAGGCGGACAGGGATGAGGAGCTCCATACGAATGACACCGTGCAGGAGAAGCTGTCGCTGGTGGCGCGCTTCGGCGTGACCATTTATTTTGGCAAGCCGGACAAGAAGCAGTTCCAGGAGATCGTAAGACAGCTTGCGGCGAGGAACGGCATACAGATGCCAGAGGAGGAGCTGCTGCTTGCGGCGAACCGATGGGAATTAAGCCACGGCGGGCTGTCGGGCCGCACAGCGCAGCAATTTGTCGATTATCTGGCGGGGACGAGGTGAATTCTTTCGCATATTTCAATCGTAATTTAGCGCATGGATGATACAGGTCAATAGGTGATCTCCTGCAGATACAGCCCCTTCGGGTCGCATGCCGGGCTGGGCGGCTTTGTCCCGTTCAGAATATCCGCCACATCCTCTTTTGGCCGGAGGCCCAGGCCCACGTCAAGGAGCGTTCCGATCATCAGCCGCGCCATGTTGTGGAGAAAATCGTCCGCGCGTATCTGGATCTGCATTTCCTCCTCATTTCCATAGATGTCAATCGAATAGATTTCCTTCACCGTGGATTTGGATTTCTTTCCATCGGAAAAACTCACGAAATCATGCTTCCCGGCCAGATATGCCGCCGCCTGCTGCATCGCGGCTTTGTCGGGGGCCCTGAAGCAGGGGTAGGCGTGCCTGCGCTCGAACACGCTGGGGACGTCGGTGATGTCCATGCGGTAGAGATAGGTCTTGGAGACGGCGTTTAGCTGCGCGTGGAAACGCTCCGGCATCTCCTTTACGTCAATGATGGCGATGTCCATCGGGAGATACCGGTTCAGCGCGTGCTTCAGCTCCTCCGCGTCCATCTCAGAAGCAGTCTTAAAATTTGCGACCTGCGCGTAGGCGTGGACGCCCGCCTCTGTGCGGCAAGCGTAATGCAGCTCAATCTGCGGCTCTTTAGTAATCCGCTTCAGGACGTCCGTGAGCTTGGCGGACACAGTATTTCCCAGCAGGTCACTTCCCGGGCGGATCCAGCCCTGATAGCGGCTGCCGTCGTATTCTATCGTAAGTCGTATATTTCTCATCGTATGTGATTCACTCCAATATTTTCCGCCCGTACAGGTGGAATATTTTTAAATCAATCCCAGTATAACAAATCTTGTGATATAATAAAAGAGAAATAAGTAAAATACGGAGGATTTCGTATGGACGGAGAAGGAAAGACGGTATCAGAGTCGATGGTAGAGACGGTCCACATGGTAAGGCCAAGCCATCTGAACGCGGCGGGGCGTCTGTTCGGCGGGCTTCTCATGCAGTGGATCGATGAGGTGGCGATGCTGGTGGCGAAGCGCCATACGCACAGAAATGTGACGACCGCTTCTGTGGATAACCTGCAGTTCCTGAAAGGCGCGTACCAGAGGGATGTGATCGTCCTGGTCGGAAGGGCGACCTACGTGGGGAGGACTTCTATGGAGGTGGAGGTAGACAGCTACGTGGAAGCGCTTGACGGCACGAGGACGCGCATTAACCATGCATATTTTACGGTGGTCGCACTGGATGAAAATGATAAGCCCGCGCCTGTCCCGCCGCTGATCCTGGAGACAGAGGAGGAGCGCGCAAAGTGGGAGCGTGCGAAGAAGCGGCGGGAGGC
>CAZFSW010000212.1:0-2701 GCA_964521655.1 uncultured Dorea sp. | reverse complement strand
AGACGGTGAGGAGGCATGCATTCGAGCTTCTGAACCGGGACGAGGTGGTGAAGCTTGTCGAGAGCCTGAAACAGCGTTCCGGGAATCTGGTGGACGAGGTGATCCCAGGGGTTGTCTCCTACGGGATGCTGCAGAAGATCCTGGTCAGCCTCCTTAAGGAGGGCATCCCGATCAAAGACCTGGAGAGCATCCTGGAGAGTATCTCGGATTCCGCGTCTGCGGGGGCGGATCTGACCACGATGATCGAGAATATCCGCACCACGCTGAAGCGCACGATTACGAGCAAGTTCTGCAAGGGCGGGCAGATGCGGGTGCTGACTTTGGACGCGGAGCTTGAAAAGCTGATGGTGTCGAGCCTGACAAAGGGCGACCAGGGCTACTATATGGCGCTCGCGCCGGATGTTTTGCAGAACGTGGTAATGCAGATCGGAACGGCGGCGAAGAAATTCCACGAGCTTGCGCAGGATCCGATCATCCTGACGAGCCAGGTCATCCGGGTCTATGTGTACCGGATGCTGGAGCAGTTCTATCCGTCGGTCTACGTCCTGTCGTTCCATGAGATTACGAACAACGTGCAGATACAGGCAATCGGGAGCATTTCCGTGAATAATAATAATTAACGGGGAAAGGAGAGGTAAGCGGGCATGGAAGAAGATACAAGGACAAATGAAGAGCTTCTTGCATTGTACCAGGAGACTGGCAGTGATTCAATTAAAAAAGAGCTTACCCTCCGCTATTTATATATAGTAAAGAGCATTGCGGTGCAGATGCGCGACGTATATCTTGGCTTCACGCAGGTGGAGGATATTATTAACGAGGGGGTAATCGTACTGATGAAGGCGCTTGACAAATATGACGCCAGCAAGAACGCGAGATTTGAAACCTATGTATCCAGGCGCATCCGGGGGATGATCATCGACATCGCGAGGAAACAGGACTGGGTTCCGCGCACGGTGCGCAAAAGCTGCCGGGAAATCCAGGATAAGATGACGGAGATGTACGCAAGGACCGGCGTTGCGCCCACTGCAGGGGAGACGGCAAAGGAGCTGGGGATGCCGGTAGAAAAGCTCCAGGACGTCATGGGGAAGATGAACCTTTTCTCTATCCTGTCGCTTGACATGGTGATGGAGGAAAGCCAGGAGAAACAGAAGATGTCAGGGCTTTTAAATACTGCCTCCGGCAGGCATCCGGAGGAGCAGTATCTGGAGAATGAGTTCCGCGAGATCTTAAAGGACGCGGTAATGTCCTTAAAGGAGAAGGAGCAGCTTGTGATCTCCCTCTACTATGTGGAGGAGCTGAATATGAAGGAGATCGCGGCGGTCATGGAGGTAAGCGAGCCGAGGGTATCGCAGATCCACGCGAACGCGATCCGCAAATTGAAGCAGATGTTACAACAAGAGACGGATTTGAAAGGAGGAGTTTGATGTTCCAGGGATTTTACAATCTGGCGTCAGGGGTGCTGCAGCAGACGAGGAACCTGAATGTGATCAGCAATAATATGGTGAATATCACGACGCCGGGATTCAGAAGCGACACTTACATCGAGACGACGTTCCACGACGTGATGATGTACCGCACGGGCAATACCGATAAGAGCGGGACCACGCCGATCGGGGATATGAATTTCATCGTGGCGGGCGCAGGGAATGTCACCAATTATGATCAGGGGGCGCTGACGCAGACGGCGAGCTCGCTGGATTTCGCGCTGACGGGGAACGGCTTCTTCGCGGTCCAGGACGGGAATCAGACCGTGTATACGAGGAACGGCTCGTTCTGCCTTGACAACGACGGGTATCTTTACCTGGACGGCGTAGGGCGGGTACTCGGAACGAACGGCCCCATCTACCTGGGGACCGACAAGCTCGACTCGGACGGCATGGGCGGCCTGTATAACAGCGAGACAGGGCAGTTTTTGGGAAGAATCCGGGTCGTGGACTTCGCTGATTATGATACGGATCTGGAAAAGACGACGGGGGATCTGTTCGTGGTGAGGGGAAACGCGGGATATGACGTGAATACGTCGATGATGCAGTACTGCCTGGAGGATTCCAATGTGGACGTCATCGAGGAGTACACGCGGATGATGTCCATCGAGCGCTCCCTGCAGAGCGCGGCGCAGATCCAGAAGATGTATGACGAGCTTGCGGGAAGGATCGTCCAGATCGGCCCGACATAGAACATAGAGGATAGAATCAGAGACTTAAGGAGGTAACAGAAAATTGAACGCTTCATTTTACACGGCGGCGAGGGGCGCGATGACAGAGCAGGAGAAGATGAACGTGATCTCCAATAACATCGCAAATGTCAACACCACGGGCTACAAGTCAAAGAGCGCGGTATTCATGGATCTGCTGTATTATAATATGCACAGCTATGACCGGGTTACGACGGGGACCGGTGTGAAGGTCCAGCATACGAATACGGATTACAGCTCTTACGGGGTGACGCCCGCGGCGGAGGGCGGACATAATTTTGCCATCGACGGGGAGGGCTTCTTCATGCTGCGCAACCAGGTGGATGGCAGTATTACCTACACCCGCGCCGGGAATTTCTCGCTTTCGCTTCACGACGACGGCCAGTTTTATCTGATCACGGATACCAAGAAGCTGGTGCTTGACCGCAACCAGAACCCCATCCGCTACGTAGACGGGGAGCTGACGGCTGACCCCGGCGTGTATACCTTTGCCAACACGAACGGGAT
>CAZFSW010000211.1:0-2705 GCA_964521655.1 uncultured Dorea sp. | reverse complement strand
AGCCGATTGGCAGCCCGTTATATCCCATTGACAGGATCTTGTTGTCCCGGCTCACGATGCAACATCCCACCTGCGTGTTCGGGTCTTTGGAACGAAATCCCGACAGCATGGCGACGCCCATAAAATACTCATCCCAGCTGATGTAGTCCTCCCGCTTGTTTCCCATTTTATTTCTCCTCCTTTACACCTCTATCACATGATGTCCCGCCGCTTTCAGCAGACGGTTCATAATGGCGCTTCCAAGCCCCCGCTCCGAAAATGATTCACTGAAAATATAATCTGCATTTTCCTCGTCAAATTCTCTCAGGATCCCGTAGAGATGGTTCGCAACCGTCGCCTCGTCCGACCTTGTGCCGATGCTCTTTACCACACCGCAGGTGTAGCGGCCAAGCGTCTCATCTGTGGCGATGATCCCGACCTTCTTTCCTTCCGCGATCCGCCCCGCCGCCATATGGTTCACGGCGTCAATCACCAGCTCCAGCGGGCCCTCGACAATGTTAAGCTCCGCTTTCGGCGCATAGTGCCGGTACTTCATGCCGGGCGCTTTGGGCGTTTCCCCGTCGCCCGATTTAAGAAACGCCATATCTGCCGCAACCTCTCCGATCAATTCCTCCAGCATCTCCTTTGTGATGGCTCCCGGCCGCAGGATCATCGGCGGGTTCACTGTCATGTCGAGGATGGTGGATTCTACCCCGATGTCTACAGCGCCGCCGTCTATGATCATATCGATCCGCCCCGCCAGATCCTCCTTTACATGGCTGGCCT
Organism: uncultured Dorea sp.; assembly: GCA_964521655.1. Lineage (GTDB taxonomy): Bacteria > Bacillota > Clostridia > Lachnospirales > Lachnospiraceae > CAPEBR01. The sequence goes on along the minus strand of CAZFSW010000211.1, from coordinate 1,940 downwards.
GCGTGGGGCTGGGGCGCCCTGACACATTTGCGCTCGGCGCCGCGATAAATCCCCCGCCTGCACGGATGACCGCCCTTGCCATCTCATCGCACGGCATACGCACGGCTACCGTATCACGCCCGCCTGTCATCGCATACGGAACCGCGCCCGTCTTTTCAAATATCATCGTAAGCGGCCCCGGCCAGTATGCTTTTGCAACAGTCCGCGCCTGTGCCGGGATCACCTCCGCAATCTTCTCCAGGTCCTTCATATTTGTAATATGCATGATCAGCGGATTATCCGACGGCCTCCCCTTCGCCGCATAGATCTTCTTTGCCGCGTCTTCATTTAAGCCGTCCGCGCCAAGCCCGTACACCGTCTCCGTGGGAAATGCCACCAGCCCGCCGGATCTTAAAATCTCTCCGGCCTCCTCGATAATCCTCTGGTATCTTTTCTGGTTCAGTTTTGTCTTGTCAACACGTTTGATTTTTGTCTTCATGTTTTTTATTATACTACACTCCTATTCAGTTTCCAAATACTTTTCTGCGCCGGACGTGATCGCCGCCGCCATTTTCTCCTGATAGTCTTCCCCGGATAACAGCTTTTCTTCTTCAGGATTGCTTAAGAATCCGCATTCCACAATGACGATCGGCGGCTCGGTCCGTTTTAAAATGTAATAAGTATTGTTTGCCTTCGCCTTCCTCGTATTGTCTGCATCTGCCTCAAGAAGCGCTTCCTGCATAATCTCTGCAGCGGTTTTCCCTTCTGTGGATTCAGAATAATAAAAAACCTGCGCCCCGCAGACGTCCGGGTCATGGTAGCTGTTTTGGTGGATGCTCACGGCAAGAGCCGGCTTTGCCTCATTAATCAGCTTTACACGGTTTTTCATATCCTGAACCTTTATATTGCCGCTTCCCTCGTCCGCAAGAGCCTCATCCTCCCGCCTCGTCATCACGACCTCATATCCTTTTTTCTCAAGCTTTTCTTGCACCAGCTTCCCAATCTTAAGGTTGACGTCCTTTTCCAGCACGCCTCCCGCGCCCACTTTTCCCGGGTCGTTCCCGCCATGCCCGCAATCCACGGCCACAACCGCCTTACCCTTTTCTGCCGCGCCAGAGGAAACTTTATTTTCCAGAAATTTCCCCGCCGTCACCAGCCCGGCAAGCAATAACAGCATAAAGGCCAGCTCCGCCTTTTTCCGCATAAAAATACCTCCTGACAATCTATACTGGTTAAATATATGACCGCAAGAGGTATTTTATTTTCTGAATCTTGTTTCCAAATGCCTCACAGCCGCCGGGCAAAATAAGCAATAGGCTGCCTCCTGCCGCGGATAATCCGGGCTTAGTTTGTATACTGCTGGATCAACTGCCAAATCGACGAATCCTCCAGCCCCAGCGCCCATTCCGCCGTGCCCGCAAGCTTGTACTCCTTCATGAGTTTCAGCTTCTCTTCAATAGACTGCGCATCTTCAAGCCATATCTTGTATGTCGTTCCATCGCTTTCCCATGTGGCAAAGTTCTGCTTCGTCTCGTCGTCCCATGTGGCTGTGGCTCCCGCCATATCCACCTGGGCCTGGGCCTCCGACATACCGTATGCCTCGCTTGACACATTCATGGGGTAGTCCGCGTCTTCCGTCCCTGCCTGGGCGGCAAGCTCCTCCTCGGTCTTGGGTGTCTCCATCCAAAGCCTTGTGTAGAACGGGATCCCGCTGATCACCTTCTGCGCCGGAACCTCCTTAAGCGTCTCTTCAATCCCTTCCTTTACATAATTGTAGGAAGATACCGAGCCCGCTTCGGGCGATCCGGCGTAATGCTCATCATATCCCATGATCACAACATAATCTGCGACGACCCCCTGCTCCTTGCGGTTGTATTGCATATTGAAGCCCTTCGGGACGTAGTCGTCCACAGACAGCACAAGCCCGTTCTGCCTGCAGCGTACTGACAATTCCCGGATAA
>CAZFSW010000210.1:0-2721 GCA_964521655.1 uncultured Dorea sp. | reverse complement strand
CCAGACAACGCCCATAGAGAGCGAAAAGGACGTATCTGTCCCTCCAACGTAGGAAATAACCTGCAGGGCGATCCATGACAGCAGAATCCCGAAGCCGCAGCCGAAAAGGCTTAGCATCAGCGCTTCGATGAGAAACTGGAGCATGATCGCGCCGCGTCCGGCCCCGATCGCCTTGCGGATCCCGATCTCCCTGGTGCGCTCCGTCACTGACACCAGCATGATATTCATAATCCCGATGCCGCCCACAAGAAGCGAGATGGCGGCAATCCCGCCCAGCATAAGCTGCAGCGTCTGGTTCACGCTTTCCATCGCTTCCATGATCGTAGACTGGTTGATGATCGTAAATGCGTCCTCATCCTGGGAAAACCGATCCATCATCGCCTCCGTCACCGTTTCCTCCGCGTAATCCAGGCTTTCTTCGCTGGATGCGGACACGCAGAAGGTGGTAACGTCCGACGAGACGTCCTCGGCCAGCCGGATCAGGGATGTATAGGGGATATAAGCCTCATAATTTTCTGTAGTGGTAGTGTCGTTTTCATCAGCCTTAAGGACCCCGATGATCAGATAATCGATTCCATTCAGGGAGATGGACTCTCCCTCCACATTCATCCGCCCCATCACATTGGTGGCAAGCCCCGCATTGATGACCGCTACGTTCGTGTGATTTTCCACGTCCGTATTTTTCAGGAAGCGGCCGGTATAAAGCTCCAGCGCCTGGATATCGGCATATGCCCCCGTCGTCCCATAAATGGTCGCAGTTTCTTCGGAGTAGGAGCTTGCGGCGGTTACGCTGCTCTGCGCGACAGGAGCCGCCGCCGCAATATCCTCGTCGTCAGCAAGGGCCGACACATCATCAAGCTTCATAGGGACGCCCTTATCGTCCTGGATCGTTACGGTCAGTAAATTTGTTCCCATATCGGCAATCTGCTGGTTGACCGCGTCAGTGGTCCCGCCCGCCATAGAGACCAGCACCACAAGGGACATGACGCCGATAATAATGCCCAGCATCGTCAAAAAGGAGCGCATCTTATTCGCGGAAATGGATTTCCATGCCATTTTTATGGATTGCCTGATCATAGTGACGCCTCCTCTAGTTTCCCGTCAAGGATATGGATGCTCCGGCTTGCCTGCTTTGCGACGGAGATATCGTGAGTAATCAGCACGATGGTATTCCCCTGGGAGTGGAGCTCGTGGAACAGAGCCATAATTTCTTTTCCCGTAGAGGAATCCAGGTTTCCGGTCGGCTCGTCGGCAAGGAAGATGGAAGGCTGGGAGGCGATCGCCCTCGCAATGGCGACTCTTTGCTGCTGGCCGCCGGAAAGCTCGCCCGGCTTATGCTTTTCCCTGCCAAGAAGCCCTACGCGGTCCAGCGCGTCCCGGACGCGCTCCTCCCTCTCGGCCTTTGCCATCCTCTGGTAGATCAGGGGCAGCTCGACATTCTCAGCGGCAGTCATATTCCCAATCAGGTTAAAGCTCTGGAATACAAAGCCGATCTTCTGATTGCGGATCCTGGCAAGCTCGCGCTCCGAATAATCCTCGATCGGCTGGCCGTCCAGAAGATACTGCCCCTCATCCGCCGTATCCAGGCAGCCGATAATATTCATCATGGTAGATTTCCCGCTTCCGGAAGGGCCGATAATACTGACAAATTCGCCCTCCCGGATGTGCATACTCGCGTGGTCGAGGGCGCGGACCTCAGACTCTCCAATACGATAAATCTTTGAAACGTCATGTAGCTGTATCATGCTGCCTCCTTTGCCCTACTGGTTCCCACGGCCTCCGCCGTCAGGCATCTCGCGGCTGCCGCCCGCATCGCCGCCTCCGCCCATATCGCCGCCGCCCATACCGTCGCCGGGCATCCCGCCGCCCATGTCGCCGTCAGGCATCTCTCCGAAGCCCATGCCGCCCATATCGCCGCTGTCCGAGCTGTCGCCCGATATCTTCAGGTAATAAACGGTATCGCCCTTTTTTAGCCCGCTCGTAATCTCTACCTGCGTCCCATTTGACAGGCCGGTTTCTACTTCAACCTCCCCGCTTAGATTTCCGTCCTCGTCAGCCTCCGTATAGACAAAGGTACTGTTCCCCCTCTCCTGAAGCGCGTCCACCGGGATCAGTACCGCGTTTTCGGCCTCCTCCACGTTGATGGTGGCGCTCGCGCTCATGCCAAGCCTCATATCTTCCGTTTTGTCAAATGTAATTGTGACTGCGTATTTGGCGCTGCTGCTGCCGCTGGTGGCCTCATTGGAGACGGCTGTGATCGTGCCCTCAAAGGACTGATCCTCCAGGGCGTCCATTGTGATAGTGGCCGTCTGCCCTTCCTGCACGGACAGGATATCCAGCTCATCTACATTGATCGAAACGGCTGCGCTTTGTGCATCCGCGATGGAAAAAGCCGCCGCCTCATAAGCGCTGTAAGTCGCGGAGCTGGCAGCATCAGAAGAGCTGCTCCCTGTGGACTGGCTAGAAGAAGCGCTGCCGGAAGAGGCGGTTCCAGATGAAGCGCTTTTCTCATCAGAACTGCTATTGTTCTGATCGGTATTATTTTTTGTATTATTGTCTGTATTGTTTTCCGTATTATTTGTATCATTATTGGAGGACCCCGATTCGCTCTTCGTAGCCGGGAATGCTGCCGTAACCAGAAGATAAGTATTCGTATCGTCAGCCTCCTCGGTTTTCAGTTCTTTTGTCAGGCTGGAGGCGCCTGGCACCGTAACCAGAATA
>CAZFSW010000209.1:0-2751 GCA_964521655.1 uncultured Dorea sp. | reverse complement strand
TTCTCTAATCTTTCCACCTGTAAACTCATCTGCTATCTTCCTCCTGTTATTGCCTAAGCGTAAGCCTGATACACTCACGAAAGCAGTATAACACAAACCCCCTCAAATATCCAGCATATTTTTCCGGCGAAATATCCGCACAAAAAATCACGCAAAAATATATAAATATGCGGCGGGCTTATCAGTGGTAGACAATCGCCTCCGCGACCTCCCCCGCCCTGTCCGCGCTCTCTAAGACTGCGATCAGCTTCAGGGCAAAGTCCACGGCTGCCCCGGCCGCCTGACCGGTGATGATGTTCCCGTCCTCCATGACTGGCGCGCCTGTGAGGACTGCCCCTGTAATCTTCTTCTCCATCGATGGATAGCAGGTCACGCGCTTTCCCTTCAGAAGCCCCAGGTCTCCGAGGATGGTCGGCGCGGCGCAGATTGCCGCCACATATTTCCCATTCTCCACGAAATCCTTAACTGTCCGGCGCACCCCGGAATGCATATTCAGATTCGACGTCCCAGACATCCCGCCCGGAAGCACGATCATATCGAACTCCACAAAATTCACCTCGTCAAACAGATCCTCCGTCTGCACGGCGATCCCGTGCGAGCCCTGGACGATATATTCTTCCGAAACGGATACCGTATCTACATAGATACTTGCCCTCCGCAACAGGTCTACTACTGTCAGAGCCTCGATCTCTTCAAAGCCATCCGCCAAAAGCACGCCCACTTTTTTCATTGCCTTTCACTCCTCCTTCATTCTCTTTCATCACCTACATATTTCATATTAACACCGTTTACATTCCGTGTAAACCCAATTATAATAGAAGAAAAGTAACTTATGCAGATTGCGCCGGATGAATTTTCATACGCATGGCGAAAGCTCTCAGGCGCTACAGGTGGAAAAAGGAAAAGGGTATATATATGGAAATCGAGAGAAAATTTCTTGTAAGGAGGCTGCCCGCCGGGCTCGGTGCTTACGAGGCCCGCGAGATTGAGCAAGGGTATCTCTGCACGGAGCCGGTCGTCCGGATCCGAAGGAGCGGCAGCCGCTATGAGCTTACTTATAAGTCAAAGGGATTTTTGGCGCGAGAGGAGCATAACCTTCCGCTGACGAAGGAGGCATATCTGCATCTTCTCCCCAAGATCGACGGGCGGCTGATCCAAAAAAAACGGTATCTGATCCCGCTTGAAGATGGGCTTACCGCCGAGCTTGATGTCTTCGAGGGTGATCTCGCCCCGCTTCTGCTCGCGGAGGTGGAGTTTGAAAGCGAAAAGGACGCCGCCGCTTTTACGCCGCCGGAATGGTTCGGAGAGGACGTCACCTTCTCCGGGCGGTATCAGAACAGCTATCTAAGCCAGAGATAAAAGCAACGCTACGTTGCATTTTGGAACAAAGCAACGATTCCGCGCATATTAACAAAACGATTGGGCAAATTGCTATACTAGAATTAACGCTGTCACCAGCAGACAGGGGACACCGACCGACAGCCGCAAATTCGGAGGTACAGTATGCCCAACATACAATTAGCGAAGAATCTGCGTTATCTTAGGAGGCGCAGTGGCTTAAGCCAGAAGGACCTGGAACAATTATTGAATATCACAAGGCAGACGTTCTCCAATTATGAAAACTGCAAGCGCACGCCGGATGTAGATACTCTGGTGCGCATCGCCCAACTTTTCCATGTCTCACTGGATGACCTTGTGCTAAAAAACCTCCGCAACTCTTATGTTCCTTTCGACACGGCGCTGGATGGCTCTTTTTTATTTGCAGAATCAGAAAAAACCGGCAATTCCATCTATCTCACGCAGGGAGAGCTAGACCTTGTCACGGGCTACCGCTCCCTGCCCGAAGAGAAGAGACAGATCATCACCGGTTATCTGAACTACGAAAAAGAGGAATAACACCGTCTTCTATTCTGGCGTGGCAAACCCGTCATGGACCGCGTTCATCGCCTCATCAATATCTTTCTTGGCCACAAGCACCGTAATCCGTATCTCCGAGGTAGAAATCATATGAATGTTGATGCGGGAATTGTAAAGCGCCTCGAACATCCTTGCCGCCACCCCTGGATTGCTCATCATACCCGCTCCCACGATGGAGAGCTTCGCCACCTCCTGATCATGCGTAATCTGCTGGATGGTGAGCCTCTCTTTATTTTTTTCCAGAATATCCAGGGCCTCATCCAGATCGTCCGACGCCACGGTAAAGGAGATGTCTTTCGTCCCGTCCCTCCCCACCGACTGCAGGATAATATCTACATTGATATTGCTTTTCGCCAGCGTGTCAAAGACACGGAACGCGGTCCCCGGCCTGTCCTCGACCCCGATCACGGAAATCCTCGCCGTATTCTTATCCGCCGCAACCCCTGTCACCAGCATTTTTTCCATATTCTTCGCCTCCTTGACCACGGTTCCGTCCGAAGTGTTCAGGCTGGAGCGCACCACCAGCTCGACGTTATATTTCTTTGCCATCTCCACGGAGCGGTTGTGCAACACCTTCGCGCCGAGGCTCGCAAGCTCCAGCATCTCATCGTAGGTGATCGCGTCCAGCTTTCTCGCATTCTTCACCACGCGCGGGTCTGCCGTGTAAACGCCGTCCACATCGGTATAGATCTCGCACTTGTCCGCGTGGAGGACGGCCGCCAGTGCGACTGCGGTTGTGTCCGAGCCGCCTCTCCCCAGCGTCGTGATATCTTCATACTTATCGACCCCCTGGAATCCTGTCACGATCACAATCTTCCGGGAATCCAGCTCATG
>CAZFSW010000208.1:0-2753 GCA_964521655.1 uncultured Dorea sp. | reverse complement strand
AAGATTGAAGACCTGGACGCATACTTTGAAAAGAAATTCGAGTGGGAGATGTGAGCTTGCATTCCTGTTGGTGAATTCAATTATATTCGCATTAAGTGTAACCAGACGACCTTTAAACGCAGGATAAATTTTCATCTTCTTATTGAGAAACTGCATTCAATGGAAGAACGGTGGCGGTATGGCCGTAAGGCGATAGAAAATGCGTGGTCAGTGGATTTGCTGGAATTGCAAATTGCCGGAAAACTGTTGGAGAGGCAGAGAGGCGCAAACAAAATCCAGAATTCCCTGAAGAGGAGTAATCAAAGCATGGCAGAGCTGAATAAGCGCCAAAATACCTTTTGACGTTTTCACCATAATATCCATGCATAAAATAGGAGGACGTGTAAAGTGAGTGAGAAAAGTGACGGGCTGATGTGGGCGCTCGTGAAGGAGAAGCCAAAGGAAGGCTTATGGATGAAGCGCGTGCCGGTCCCGGAGGTCGGGCCGAACGACGTGAAGATCAAGATCCACAAGACCGCGATCTGCGGGACTGACGTGCATATTTACCAGTGGAATGACTGGGCGCGGCATACGGTCCCGGTAGGCTTAACCGCAGGCCATGAGTACGTGGGCGAGGTGTGCGAAACGGGCGCGGGCGTGCAGGGCTTCCACATCGGGGATCTGGTCTCCGGGGAGGGCCATATCACCTGTGGGAAATGCAGGAACTGTTTAGAGGGGCATAAAGAGAACTGTAAGGAGGCGAAAGGAGTAGGCGTCAACCGCAACGGCGCGTTTGCGGAATATCTGGTGATCCCGTCCTCCAATGTGTGGCCGTGCAATCCGGCAATCCCGGAGGAAATGTACGCGATATTTGACCCGTTTGGAAATGCTGCGCACACGGCGCTTTCTTATGAAGTGCTGGGCGAGGATGTGCTGATTGCGGGCGCGGGGCCGATTGGCTGTATGGCGGCGGCGATCGTGAAATTCTCAGGGGCGAGGCATGTCGTGGTCACGGACATGAACCCCTACCGTCTGGAGCTCGCAAGGAAGCTGGGCGCGACGAGGACGGTGAACCTTAAGGAAGAGAAGCTGGAGGACGTGATGCGGGAAATCGGCATGACGGAGGGCTTCGACGTGGGTTTTGAGATGTCCGGCTCCCAGGCGGGGCTTGACCAGATGATCCACAATATGAAGCACGGCGGGAAGATCGCGCTTCTTGGGCTTCAGAGGACGGATGCGAGGGTGGACCTGGAGACGGTGATTTTCAACGGGCTGAACCTGCGCGGGATCTATGGGCGGAAGGTATGGGATACCTGGTATAAGATGTCTACGATGCTTCAGGCGGGGCTTGATATCTCCGGGATCATCACGCACCATTTTGACATTAAGGACTATGAGAAGGGCTTTGAGGCGATGATTTCCGGGCAGTCCGGGAAGGTCATCCTTGACTGGGCGCACGTGAATGACTGATAGCGGCAGGCAGGCGATGGGCGCGGTATTGCAGGCCGCACAGGCAGAAAATTTAAGTAAGGACTTAGTTTCAATCAATGAAGGATATAAATAAAAAGGAGTAGGGAAAAATGGCACGGAAAGATGACATTTTAGATATTTACACGAAGGAAGTGGAGGGCATTAAGGAGGCCGGACTCTACAAGGGCGAGGCTCCGTTTGTCTCCCCGCAGGGTTCCAGAGTGAGGATGGAGGACGGGAGAGAGCTTTTGTGTATGTGCGCGAACAATTACCTGGGGCTTGGCGACAGCCCGCGGCTCATCGAGGCGGCGAAGCGCACCTATGATGAAAAAGGCTACGGCGTTGCCTCAGTCCGTTTCATCTGCGGGACGCAGGACATCCACAAGAGGCTGGAAAAGAAGATTTCCGATTTCCTCGGAACGGACGATACGATCCTGTATTCCTCCTGTTTTGACGCGAACGGCGGTCTGTTCGAGACCATCCTCACGGCAGAGGACGCGGTCATCAGCGACGAGCTCAACCACGCATCCATCATCGACGGGGTGCGGCTGTGCAAGGCGAAACGCTTCCGCTATAAGAACAACAATATGGAAGACCTCGAAGCGAAGCTTAAGGAGGCGGACGAAGCGGGCGCGCGCATCAAGCTGATCGCAACGGACGGCGTATTTTCTATGGACGGCATCATTTGTAATTTGAAAGGCGTGTGCGACCTTGCCGATCAGTACCACGCCCTTGTCATGGTGGATGACAGCCACGCGGTAGGCTTCGTGGGCAAGACCGGGCGCGGCACGCCGGAATACTGCGGCGTGCAGGGGCGCGTGGACATCCTGACCGGGACGCTTGGCAAGGCGCTCGGCGGGGCGTCCGGCGGATATACGTCGGGGCGCAGGGAGATCATTGAGCTGCTCCGCCAGAGAAGCCGTCCGTACCTGTTTTCCAATTCCCTCGCCCCCGCCATCGCGGGAGCGAGCATCGAACTCTTTGATATGCTTGATGAGAGCACCGAGCTCCGCGACCATCTGGAGGAGGTGACCGCATACTACCGCAAGCTGCTGACGGACAATGGCTTTGACATCATTCCGGGGACACATCCATGCGTGCCGGTCATGCTCTATGACGAGAAGACGGCGGCTGAATATGCAAAGCGGATGATGGACAAGGGCGTGTATGTTGTGGCGTTCTCCTACCCGGTAGTGCCGAAGGGCAAAGCGAGGATCCGCACGCAGGTGTGCGCGAGCCATACGAAGGAGGATATTGACTTTATTGTGAAGTGCTTTATAGAGGTGAGGGAAGAGATGAAGCAG
>CAZFSW010000207.1:0-2754 GCA_964521655.1 uncultured Dorea sp. | reverse complement strand
CCTGCTCACGGAAAAAGAGGGCGACTTTTCATTGTGGAACGGACACAGGCCAAAATAAGAGCTTCCTTTCTTCTGAAGCCTGACATAGCCGGAAATCACATCCACAATATCATTCTTTAAGCGAACCTCTTCCACAAGCTCTTCTGGATAATACATTCCACCCGTCCCTTCCGCTGCCCGTCACGAATGATTCCTATTTATAATATTCGACAAATGTATCAGATTTCCTTTAAAATTTCCAGGATTCCGGTACAAAATATTCTTCAAACTTCTTAATCGCGTAGGTATCCGTCATACCGGCGATGTAATCGCACACCGTCTGTTCTTCTGTGACGCCCTTTTCTTCCATCACGGTAAGGAACTGTTTTGGAAGAAGCTCCAGATGCTTCCTGTAATAGTCATACAGGTTCTGGATCATATGGATTGCCTTGTCCTCCTCCGCCTTCGCGATAGGGTTCTGGTAAACGTGCCCGAACATAAATTCACGCAGATGCGCCATCGCCCGCTCTACCTCCGGGGACATCCGGATTTCCGGTTTCCCCATGCTGTTCGTAATGACATTATGTATCATCGTGTCCAGCCGGATCTTTGTGGAGCAGCCCAGCACTTCCCTGCAGTCTGCCGGAATATCCTCCTCCTTGAGGAGCCCTGCGCGGATGGCGTCATCCACATCATGGTTGATATACGCGATCTTATCCGACAGGCGCACGACCTGTCCCTCCAGCGTTCCAGGCTTCCCGCTCATCTTGTGGTTCAGGATCCCGTCTGTTACCTCCCAGGTGGGATTGAGGCCCTCCCCCTGCCTCTCCAGGCGCTCCACCACCCGCACCCCCTGCTCGTTATGCCGGAAGCCGGAGGGGCTGACCTCATTTAACGCCCGCTCGCCCGCATGCCCAAACGGGGTATGCCCGATGTCATGCCCCAGCGCGATCGCCTCCACAAGATCTTCATTCAACCGGAGCGCTTTGGCGACCGTCCGCGCATTCTGCGACACCTCCAGCGTGTGCGTGAGCCGCGTCCTGTAATGGTCGCCCTTTGGGAGGAGAAATACCTGTGTCTTCTGCTTTAGCCTGCGGAATGCCTTACAGTGCAGGATCCGGTCGCGGTCGCGCTGGAACACCGGACGGATATCGCATTCCGGCTCCTGGCGGGCGCGCCCTTTCGACCTGCTGCTGAGCGTGGCGTACGGGCTTAGATAAGCTTCCTCCCATCCTTCTATCTGCTCTCGGATCGTCATAATCCCGCCCTTCTCCTATCCTTTCTTCTTTTCCCGTTCCAGGCGGCTCTCAATCGCGTTTACGACCGTCTCCAGCACCTTGACCCTCGCGTAATATTTACAGTTCCCTTCCACAACGACCCACGGCGCGTCCGGGGTGGAGGTGCGGATGAGCATCTCGTTGACCGCCTCCTCATACTGATCCCATTTCTCGCGGTTGCGCCAGTCCTCATCTGTAATCTTCCACTGCTTCTCCGGGTTCACCTGACGCGCCAGGAACCGCTTCTCCTGCTCGTCCTTGTCTATCTGAAGCCAGAATTTGATCACGATCGCCCCCGCGTCCGTGAGATCCCTTTCCATATCGTTGATTTCCTTATACGCCCGCTGCCATTCCTGCTTCGTGCAGAAGCCCTCGATCCGCTCCACCATCACGCGCCCGTACCATGTCCGGTCGAAAATAGTCACATGGCCCGCCTTCGGCATATCATTCCAGAAACGCCACAGGTAATGATGCGCGCGCTCGATATCATTCGGCGAGGCGGTCGGATGCACTACATAGCCCCTCGGGTCCATGTGCTCCGTAAGCCGCTTGATCGCGCCGCCCTTGCCTCCGGCGTCCCAGCCCTCAAAGCCCAGCACCATCGGAATCCGCTTCCGGTACAGCTCCCCGTGCAGAAGCTCCATCTTCTTCTGCAGCTTTTCCAGCTTCGCCTTGTACTCCTTCTTCGTATAGCTAAGAGAAAGATCCGCCTTTGCCAGGATCGATTCGCCAAGCAGCTTGTCCCGCTCTTTTGCCTCTTCTTCCTCCTGACCTTCGGGCAGCCTGTTTTCCTTCTGCTTCGCTTCCTTTATCTTCCGTTCCAATGCCTGAATTACAAGCGTATAGATTTTCGCCGTCGCAAACCTCCGGTCAACGGCCTCCACGATATTCCACGGCGCAAAATCCGTATCCGTACCCGCGAGCATCTCCTCATTCATCGCCTGGTATCTGTCAAAATTTTTAAGCCTCTTCAGGTCGCCCTTACTCACTCTCCATGCAGTTTCCTTCGATTCCATAAGCTTCCCGAAGCGTTTTTTCTGCTCTTTTTTATCAATGGCAAGGAAAATCTTGATCAGCGCCATCCCGTCGTCCGTAAGCTGCTCCTCAAAGGAGCGGATGGAGCGAAATGCCGCGGCGACCTCCTCCTCCTTCGTCTTCCCGTCAAACCGCTCGATCAGCACCTTCCTGTACCAGCTGCTGTCATAGATAGCGATTCTTCCCTTTGCGGGCATCTTCGTCCAGAACCTCCAGAGGAACGGGTAATATTTTTCCTCCTCCGTCTCCGTCTTCACGGCATGCACCTCAAACCCGCGCGGATCCAGAGCCTGGATAAGCTTTCCGATCTGCAGTCCCTTCCCGGCGGCGTCGTAACCCTCAAATGCGATCATGACCGGGATGCCAAGCTCCTTGCACTCCCGCTGCAACTTCCCAAGCTTCGCCTCCAGCGCGGGCATCTTCTCCTTGTACTCCTCTTTGCCCATTGCCTTCGTCAGGTCCA
>CAZFSW010000206.1:0-2757 GCA_964521655.1 uncultured Dorea sp. | reverse complement strand
ATCGGGGCTTCGGTCGGCTACCCGAATCTTCTGCATTTTTCGAGGGCGTTTAAAAACGTGTACGGCATGCCGCCCAGAGAGTACCGGCAGAAAAATAAGATCATAGACAGATAAAAATGAGTATGCTATGATGTTGGGGTCGAAACCCCTCTTCATAAATCTTCTCTGGCATATTGCAAAAAAAGAATGTCGTCGCTCCGACGCGCAGAGCATTCCAATGAGCCTCTGGGAACAAAAATCGTGTTCAGCAAAGGCTTCCACGATTTTTGAGTCTCATTTCCATTGCGCTCAAAGTCGTTCCGCCATTCTTTTTTTGCAATATGCCGTGCCGCAAATCATGGAAGGGGTTTTGACCCCAACATCATGCTGTATATTATATAAAGGTAGAAAAAAACACGGAGGGAAAGACAATGGAAAAAGCCTGGTGGAAGGAAAGTGTCGTATATCAGATCTATCCGAGGAGCTTTTGCGACAGTAACGGAGATGGGATCGGAGACCTGAACGGGGTCACGGGGAAGCTCCCGTATCTGCGGGAGCTTGGCATTGATGTTATCTGGCTGTCGCCGGTCTACCAGTCGCCCAACGATGATAACGGGTATGATATCAGTGACTACCGCGAGATCATGGCGGAATTTGGAACGATGGAGGATTATGACAGGATGCTTGCCCGCGCCCATGAGCTGGGGCTTAAGGTTATGATGGATCTGGTGGTGAACCATACCTCGGATGAGCATGCGTGGTTTGTAGAGAGCCGGAAATCAAGGGATAATGCATACCGGGATTATTATATATGGAGGGACGGCAAAGACGGAAAGGCGCCGAATAACTGGGGGAGCTGCTTCGGGGGATCCGCGTGGCAATATGACGCGGCGACGGACCAGTATTTCCTGCACCTTTTCTCTCCTAAGCAGCCGGACCTCAACTGGGATAACCCTAAGGTGAGGAAAAGCGTCTTTGACATGATGAGATGGTGGTGCGATAAAGGCATCGATGGCTTCCGCATGGATGTGATCAGCATGATCTCGAAGACGCCAAATCTGCCGGACGGCGCGGTGGGGAAGAGCGGGTACGGCGATTTTGCCGACTACTGTGTAAACGGTCCCCATGTGCATGAGTATCTGCAGGAGATGAACCGCGAGGTACTCTCGAAATACGATCTGATCACAGTAGGAGAGTGCTCCGGCGTCACAGTGGACGAGGCGAAAAAATACGCGGCCTCATCCGGCAGGGAGCTGAATATGGTGTTCCAGTTTGAACACATGGAGTTGGACGTTGAGGAGGGCTTCAAGTGGAACCACAAGAAGATCCGCCTGACAGACTTGAAGCGGGTGATGAGCAGATGGCAGAGCGAGCTTGCGGGGAAAGCGTGGAACAGCCTGTATTTCTGCAACCACGACCAGCCGAGGATGCTCTCGCGGATGGGGGACGACAGCCCAAAATACAGGGAAGCCTGCGCCAAGATGCTGGGGACATGCCTCCATATGATGCAGGGGACACCTTACATTTTCCAGGGGGAGGAGCTTGGCATGACCAACTACCCCTTTACGGATCTGAGCGAATTCCGGGATATCGAGAGCATCAACGCCTATCATGAGTTCACAAAAAAGGGGCTCATCTCCCCGGAGGATATGTTTGATTATATCAGCTATAAGGGGCGCGACAACGCGCGGACGCCCATGCAGTGGGACGATTCGGCTCAGGCGGGCTTTTCGTCGGGGACGCCGTGGATCGCGGTGAACCCGAATTATAGGGAAATCAACGCGAAGGAGCAGATGGGGCGGGAGTCCTCGGTGTTCCATTATTACCAGAGGCTCATCCGGCTTCGGAAGGAGCATGAGATCATTGTGTACGGCGATTACGCGCTGCTGCTTGCGGACAGTGAAGAGCTGTATGTCTACCTTCGCTCTTACGAGGGGCAGAGGCTTCTGGTCATCTGCAGCTTTACTAAGGAGACGGTAAGTTATCGGATGCCAGAGGAGCTTGCGGGAGGGAACGGCAAGGTGCTGATCTCCAATTACGGGCGGCAGTCGGCGGAAGTGGAGATGGCGCTGAAGCCGTATGAATGCATGGCGGTATTGTTTGAATCTGATGTTTAGGCGTGGGGCTTTTCCATTGTCGTTTCGCCCGGGCTTGGTTTTTGCGTAAGCTTCGCTTCTTTACTTGCTGTCCGGGCAGCGTCCGCCCTCCGGATCTTGTCGAGCGTGTCCTGTTCTACCACTTTCCTGAGCTCCTTTAGATACGGGAACGCTTTCGCCTGCTCCTGCCCATAGGTAAGCTGCAGGTCATATTCCAGCGGGAGCCAGGATTCGATCGGTGCCTCGTTGTGCTGGATGACAGCCTCCAGCTTGTCCAGCGCGTGGACAAGCTCTGCTTCCGGGGTCTCATTTTCTTCCAATTCTTCAAAGATAGCAAGCAGCTCTTCTTCATATCCGTCCGGGAGCTTTGCCGCCACAGCACGCAGGCTTTCCCGCTCTGCGGCGCGGTGTTCCTCAGTCTTATTGAAGCTGGGGATATCCCCCGTTACAGCCTCCCCCAGATCGTGGAAGAGGCACATGCGGATGACCCGGTCGATGTCAAGCGCGGGAAATTCCTCCTTCACAAGCCATGCGAACATGCACAGCCTGCAGGTGTGCTCGGCGACGCTTTCATGTCTGCCAGAGGAGGTCCAGGAATGCCGGGTGTTGCATTTTAATTTTTCCGCGATTCCCATGAAGTCCAGTAATGTCCGTATCTCCATGTGTTTATCCCTCCATGATC
>CAZFSW010000205.1:0-2767 GCA_964521655.1 uncultured Dorea sp. | reverse complement strand
AGTTTGCATCTGAAACAGACCTGTCAAATTATAAAGACCATCCCGCGCACCTGGCAGTGAAACCAATTGTCCACGGATATATTTCAAACCGGGTTTCTGCGGATTTTATCGTCTGACCCTGCCGTGAAAGCACGATCCCGGATGTGACGCTCAGACAGCCGGGGATCCCGTAGTACCCGGATTCCCGGCTGTTCATGGTGTTTCGCCGCACCCCTTACGCAGCCGCTTCCTTATCCGGCGGCAAAAGGGAATACCTTCGGCGCTTACAGAAGCAGCGCCCTGAGCGCGTCCGCCGCCGCGCTCTTACAGGTCATTTCCGCCACGTCTTCAACCGCGAGGATGTCCACGCTTCCTATCTTCACGCCATCGAGATAATACTCTGCCTCCCCCGCCTTGTCGCCTTTTCTCACCGGCGCTTTCATGCTCTTCTCCAGATTTAGTTTCCTCTCAATGCCGCTTAAATCCGTCCCGGACGTGTCCACATACGCGAACGGCTTCTCCTGCGCGACCTTCACCTCCTTCTCCACTCCGCGCCTTACGGGAACCGGCCCCGCATCTTCCGTCCTTTCCTCCTCGTATTTCCTGCATTTCCCGAACCCATAGTTCAGAAGCGCTGTGGCGTCCTTCATGCGCGCTTTGTTGTCGTCTGCCGCCATAATAACCGCGATCAGCTCCATCCCGTCCTTTTCCGCAGTGGCGGACAGGCAGAACTTCGCCTGGCTTGTGGAACCCGTCTTAAGGCCTGTGGCATACTGGTACTGCCGGATCAGCTTATTTGTATTTGTAAGCCCGAACTCGGACGTGCCTTTATCTGTGACGTGTGTGATATTTTCCATCCAAATCGTACAGTAATCGCGGATCTGCGGATATGTAACGATCAGCTCCCGCGACATGAGCGCGATATCCCTCGCCGTCGTCACATGCCCATCCGCGTCCAGGCCGTTACAGTTTACAAAATGCGTATTTTCCATCCCCAGCCCTTTTGCGCGTTCGTTCATCCGTGCGACGAACTCCTCCTCGCTTCCGCAGATATGTTCACTCATCGCCACACAAGCCGCGTTGCACAGGGAGCCATTTTCTATCCGCTCAATCGGTTCCACCGCCATATCTCTGGCCATCTCCCCGACATTCAGATAATCCACAGGCGCCGCTTTCTGCCTCTGCCCGCAGCGGCCCGGATCTTTTCCTCCACGCCGCGCTCTTAGCCCGCGCTTTCTGCAGTTTTCGTACACGCTGGAAAATGGATTCCTCTATAACCGGCTCATGCATGCCGGGGACGCTGATCCATTCGGATTCTGGTATCCGCTTCTTCTTCCTGTCCTTGTAGGACAGAGTCTGCTCCTTATTTTGCACGACCCGCCCGGTATAGACCGGATTATTTAAAATGGTATGGACCGTCTGGCATGACCAGTCCTTTGTCGTCTCAAGCTCACGCGCATTGTGATAGTGAACTCCAAGCGCCTCCCTTTTGTAAATACTGGGGATCAGCACCCCCTCCGAGGTGAGGGCGGAGGCAATCTCTGTTTTCCCGCACCCGTCAAGATACATCTGGTAAATCCTCCTCACCACCCCGGCGGCATACTCATCCACGAGCAGATGATTGTGGTCGTGTGGGTCTTTGCGGTAGCCATACGGACAGGACGAGCCGAGGAACTGTCCTGCCTTCATCTTTGCCCGCAGTGAGCTGCGGATATTCCTGGACAGGTCTTCACAGTACCACTCATTGACCAGGCCGCTTATCTGTCTGGATTTTTTATTCGCGTCGTCTGCGGTATCCACGCCGTCGGCGGCTCCGATGAACCGGATTCCCATGTTAGGAAGCTCGTGATGTAAATATTTCTCCACATGCTCCATGTTCCTCGAAAACCTTGCCTGTGTTTTCGCAAGGATGATCTCGAACCTCCCCGCCTCCGCGTCCGCGAGCATACGCCCAAAGCCCGGACGGTCATCGTAAAGCCCGCTCTCATCATCGTCGCAGTAAACCTCCGCAATCTGAAATCCATGCTCCTGTGCGTATTCCGTCAACAAAAGCCGCTGGTTCTGTATGCTGGCGCTGTCATCCCCTTTCTGTATCTTGTCTGCATCCTCTTTTGAAAGCCTCAGATATAATGCCGCGCGCCCTCCCATTCTACCGGCCTCTGTGGTTTCTGAGGATACGCTTCATACACCCGGCAAGGCTTTTCTTCGCATATCTTACGCCTGCGGCAGTGGCCTTTTTTGAGCCCTTACTCATAAAATCACATTTCCTTATTTCATTTTCCTTTCATTAATATGCAAAAAAAGCCATACTATGCTTTCGTTTTTCCGACAAAAGCCGGGCGGCCCTATCTTATAAGGCCGCCCGGCTATGTACCTTTCCAGTCAATTCTCAGACCACAGAAAGAAAACTCCCGCTACTTATATGCTACATACACGTATACCCGCCGTCAACCGGGCAGATCACGCCGTTCACATAGCTTGAGCACGGAGATGACAGGAAGATTGCCGCCGTATCCAGCTCGCCCTCTTTTCCATAACGCGCCATCGGGATCATCGTGCGCGCATAGTTCTGGAAGAACTCGCTCTCCAGCGTCTCTTTGGTGAGCGGAGTCTCAAAATATCCCGGGCAGATGGAATTAACAGTAATCCCCTTGTCGCCCCACTCTGCCGCGAGCGCGCGGGTCAGGTTTACCACGCCGCCCTTCGCCGCATGGTACGGGCTTGCCGGGGCAATCTTGTTCCCGACAAGGCCATACATGGAAGCGATGTTGATGATACGGCCGTATTT
>CAZFSW010000204.1:0-2777 GCA_964521655.1 uncultured Dorea sp. | reverse complement strand
GAGGGCGTCCGCGTGGCGAAAGAGCCCTCTGTGCCCGGTGCGTTTTACATCGCGGACTACGACCATCTAGCTGGGCTTGAGAGTTTTCGGGAGGGCTGCTTCTATGTGCAGGACGTGAGCTCGATGCGGGTGGCGCAGCTTGCCGCGCCGCAGCCGGGGGATTATATTATCGATGTGTGCGCCGCGCCGGGCGGCAAGGCGCTCCATCTGGCCGAGCAGCTTAAGGGGACAGGGTACGTCGAGGCACGTGACCTCACAGGTTATAAGATATCGCTGATGAAAGAGAATATCGCGCGTGCCGGGCTTCGCAATATCAGGGCAGTAATATGGGATGCCA
The DNA here is from genome assembly GCA_964521655.1 of uncultured Dorea sp. Taxonomy (GTDB): domain Bacteria; phylum Bacillota; class Clostridia; order Lachnospirales; family Lachnospiraceae; genus CAPEBR01. The sequence goes on along the minus strand of CAZFSW010000204.1, from coordinate 2,440 downwards.
CACAACCGGATGAAGCCTCTTACGAAAAGGCGGATATCGTCATTGCAGACCTGCCCTGTTCCGGTCTGGGCGTGCTTGGCAGGAAGCCGGACATCAAGTACAGGATGACGCCGGAGGCGGAGAGGGAGCTTGTGCTTTTGCAGAGAAAGATCCTGTCTGTGGTCAATCGCTATGTGAAGCCGGGCGGCAAGCTTGTCTATAGCACCTGCACGGTACATAAGGCGGAAAACGAGGAAAATGCAGAATGGTTTGCGGCAGAGCACCAGGAGTTCCGGCTGAGGGAGGAAAAACAGACGTTTCCGGGAAGAGAGCCGGGTGATGGCTTTTATATCGCGGTATTCCAAAGGGAGGGCAGATGAGAGGAAATGATATTGTTTCTTACGACCTCGAAGAGTTGACAAAAGAGTTGGAGGATATTGGCGAGAAGCCATACCGCGCAAGACAGATCTATGCGTGGCTCCATGAGAGAGGGGCGCAGAGCTTCGGGGAGATGACCGATCTTTCCAAATCTTTGCGGGAGCGGCTTTCCAGAGAGTACGAGATCGCCGCTATGGAGCCAGTTGCAAGGCAGATTTCAAAAAAAGACGGCACGGAAAAATTTCTTTTTGGTCTGTGGGATGGCAATCAGATCGAGAGCGTGCTGATGCGCTATGCTTACGGCAATTCCGTATGCATCTCCTCACAGGCGGGCTGCCGCATGGGATGCCGCTTCTGTGCTTCCGCGATCGGCGGGCTTAAGAGGGATCTTGCGCCCTCGGAAATGCTGAGGCAGGTCTATCAGATCCAGCGGATTACAGAAGAGCGGGTGTCGAACGTGGTCGTGATGGGGACGGGAGAGCCCCTCGATAACTATGAGAATCTTGTAAAATTCCTGCATATGCTGAGCGACGGGCATGGGCTCCATATCAGCCAGAGGAACATCACGGTATCGACCTGCGGTATCGTGCCGAACATAAGGAGGCTCGCAGAGGAAGGGCTTCAGATCACACTTGCGCTCTCTCTCCACGCGCCCAGCCAGGAGAAGAGGCGCAGATTGATGCCGATAGCGGAGCGATATGCGCTTTCAGAGGTCATGGAAGCGTGCGGGGATTATTTTAAAAAGACAGGGCGGCGCGTGACCTATGAGTACAGCCTTATGGCGGGAGTCAATGATACAGAGGAGGACGCGCGGATGCTTGCGGGACTTCTGGGACACAGAAGCTGCCATGTGAACCTGATCCCGGTGAATCCTGTGGCAGAAAGGGGCTTTCACAGTCCGGCAAGTAAAAAAACCCTTGAATTTGAAAATAAACTTGAAAAAACTGGAATAAATGTTACTATTAGAAGGAAGAGGGGCTCTGACATCGACGGGGCCTGCGGGCAGTTGAGAAGACGCTATGCCGGCGCAAAAAGGGAGAGGTAAATGAAGCTGTATGCAATGACCGATGTGGGGCGAAAGCGGGAGATTAATCAGGACTATGTATATGTGACGGACAGGCCGGTCGGGCCGTTCCCGAACCTGCTCGTGGTCGCGGACGGGATGGGCGGCCATAAGGCGGGCGATTTTGCCTCGAAATATACAGTGAAGGTTCTGCGCGAGGAGCTGGAAAAGACCTCTCTTGACAAGCCGCAGGAGATCTTGCGAAGCGTTGTCGCAACCGCCAACCACAAGCTGATCGAAGTGGCAAAGACGGATGTGAAGCTGGAAGGCATGGGGACGACGCTGGTGGCGGCGACGGTAATCGGCAATACGCTTTATTTTTCCAATGTGGGAGACAGCCGCCTCTATCTCGTCAATGATAAGATCCGCCAGCTTTCCAAAGACCATTCCCTTGTGGAAGAGATGGTAAGGCTGGGCGGCATCAAGGCAGAGGAGGCAAAGCACCATCCGGATAAAAATATTATCACAAGGGCGATGGGGGTGAAGGAGGACGTAGAAGCGGACATCTACGAATACCGGCTGAAGAAGGGAGACGTAATCCTGATGTGTACCGATGGCTTGAGCAACATGGTGGAGGACGAGGATATGTTCGATATCATTAAAAGCGCGCGGGATATCGTAGAGGCAGTGTTAATGTTAATAGAAAAGGCAAACAGCAACGGCGGGAGAGATAACATAGGGGTTGTTATGGCAGAGCCGCTTGCGGACGGGGTGAGTGTATGATTAAAAGTGGAATTATTCTGGGGAAGCGTTACGAGGTACTGAGCAAGATCGGCGCGGGCGGCATGGCAGATGTGTATAAGGGGAGAGATACCATACTGAACCGCTATGTTGCGATTAAGGTATTGAAAAGAGAGTACCGGGAGGACGAGGATTTTGTGCGCAAATTCCGCTCCGAGGCGCAGGCGGCGGCGGGGCTCCTCAATCCGAATATCGTCAATGTGTACGATGTCGGGGAGGACCGCGGCCTGTATTACATGGTCATGGAGCTGGTAGAGGGAATTACGCTGAAGGATTATA
>CAZFSW010000203.1:0-2779 GCA_964521655.1 uncultured Dorea sp. | reverse complement strand
TGCTGCTCAGCTCTATGCGGGAAGGTGACGCGGGGGCTGATAAGAAAGAAGAAAAAAAAGAAAAAAAATATAAGAGTTATGATTTCAGCAGCCCCAAGAAGTTTACAAAGGATAAGCTTAAGATCCTGAAAGGCGTCTACGACAACTACTGCCGGATCATCGTGTCGCAGTTAAACGGGATATTGCGGATGAACTGCGAGATCGAGGTCACTTCTGTAGAGGAGCAGCGGTATCATGAGTTTGGCAGCGCTTTGAGCGAGAACGACGTGATGGAGCTGATGTTTCTGAAGCTCCCGGATGATTCCAAGAACCCGCCGCTTGTGTTCCATATCGGGCAGATCCTGGTCGTGAATATGATTGACCGGATGTTAGGCGGCGAGGGAGAAGAGCTGGAGATTGACTCGGCCTATACTTACACGGATATCGAGCTTGCCCTGTACTCGCGCCTGATCGGGTATTTCGCGGGGGCGGTCCGTGATTCGTGGAAAAATTACATCACCCTCGACGTCGGGGATACAAGGCTGGAGCAGTCGCCCAGCATGTTTCAGGATATTGGCTTAGACGAGACGGTGGCGATTGTGATGCTGAACATGACGCTCCCCAATGTGAGCGGGTATATCAATATCTGCATACCGGGGACTTTGCTTACGAACGTCTTTACTCTCATCGACAAGAGGCGGCATATAGAGGGCGCTTACGACAACGGCCTTGTCAACAGCAGGGAGATCGTGATGGATAAGATCCGGGATTCAAGCCTCGACGTGAAGGTGGAGCTTGGAAAGGCGAAGTTAAGCTTCCGCGATATCTACGGGCTTCGGGTGGACGATGTGATCGACCTAAGCAAGAGCAAAAATTCCGACGTGACAGTATATGTCGGGGAACGTCCGTGGTATGAAGGGAAGCTCGGCGTCCTGAAGAACAATGTCGCCGTGAAGCTGAACCGCAGGATTGAAGAGGAAGAGGAAGAAAGCCCGCAGGAGGCTGGGTCCGAAGGAGCAGAATTTGCCGAAAAAGTACCAGCAGAATGACCCTGCTGTTACGATATAGACATATAAGTAAAGAAGGAGAGAGGTGCAAAGATGGCCAAGATAATGATAGTTGATGATGCGGCGTTTATGCGGATGATGGTGAAAAACGCGCTCGCGCAGGGAGGATACACGGACGTCCACGAGGCCGTAGACGGCGCGGACGCGGTTCAGAAGTATGGAGAGCTGCACCCGGACCTTGTGCTTATGGATATCACGATGCCGAATATGGACGGTCTGGAGGCCCTTAAGAGCATCCGCTCGAGCGACCCGAATTCCCAGGTGGTAATGTGTTCCGCGATGGGGCAGGAGAGCATGGTGATCGAGGCGATCAAGTCCGGGGCGAAGGATTTTATCGTGAAGCCGTTCAAGCCGGAGCGGATACTTAAGACGGTGACCGGGCTTTTGGATAAATAGGAGGGAACAGTATGGCTTTTTTGAGTTCACTGGATATCAGCGCGTCGGGAATGACGGCGCAGCGCCTGCGCCTCGATGTGGTGTCTGAGAATATTGCGAACATCGAGACAACGAGGACAGAGGATGGCGGGGCATACCGGCGCAAGCTGGTCGTGTTCCAGGCAGAGGACGATTCTTTCCGCTCCGTGATGAGCCGCACTATGAACAGGGGCCGCTCCGGGGAGGAGCAGGCGGGCGTGATCGTGACGGAGATCCTCGACGATGAGACGGAGATGGAAAAGGTATACGACCCGGATCATCCGGATGCGGATGAGCAAGGGTACGTGACAATGCCAAATGTAGACCTGATCAAGGAGACGACGGACGCGATGGCGGCGACCCGCTCCTATGAGGCGAATATTACCGCGTTTAACGCGATTAAGCTTATGGCGCAGAAAGCTCTGGAGATTGGGCAATAAGGGCTGGGCTGTCAAGATACTAATCGGAAAGAGAGTTTATTCGTATGGATTTGAATAATTTAAGCGCAATGGAAATAGACGCCATAGGCGAGATACTCAATATCAGCTTAGGAGCTTCTGCAACGGCAGTCTCGACCATGCTGGACACGCGGGTGGATATCACGACCCCCGTGGTCTCGGTGCAGGCGAGGGAGGAATTTGAGTTCCGGAGCATAGAACCTGCAGTCGGCGTAGAGATCGGGTATGTCGAGGGGCTTGACGGGAGCAATATCATGCTCCTGAAACGATGTGACGTCAAGGTCATCGTCGAGATGCTGATGGGCATGCAGATCCCTGACGAGGAATTTGAACTGAACGAGATGAACATCAGCGCGGTCTGTGAGGTCATGAACCAGATGATGGGAGCCTCCGCGACGGCGCTTTCCGAGCTTTTATCCAAGACGGTCAATATCTCGACCCCGGTATCCTTTGAGGTAGAGAGCCCGGAGCAGTTCAAGCAGAAGTATTTTGGTGAAAATGACCGTATGGTGGTCGTTGGGTTCAACCTTACGATTATGGATAAGCTGGAGAGCGAATTCTTAAACCTGATGCCCATCCGCCTTGCGAAGGAGCTGGTACAGGGCTTCTTCCCGGATATGGAGCTGGAAGAGCCGCAGCCATCCGCAGCGAAGCCATCTGCAGCACAGGCGGCGGCGCAGGCAGAGCCGGGCGGCGGCAAGGCGCTGTCGCAGGAGGAGATCGAACGCCTGATGCAGGGAGGTGTGGAGCCGCAGCCATCTGCAGCGAAGCCATCTGCAGCACAGGCGGCGGCGCAGGAGGACTCCGGCGGCGGCAAGGCGCTGTCGCAGGAGGAGATCGAACGCCTGATGCAGGGAGGTG
>CAZFSW010000202.1:0-2810 GCA_964521655.1 uncultured Dorea sp. | reverse complement strand
TACGGGCGGAAAAAATTGAAAACTACAGCCGGATGTGCTATATTTTTTATAGAAATATTTCCGCTTCCTGCAGCGGGAGCTTTGCTTTCGCGCACTGTGCGGGATAAGAAAGACAGGAGGGTTTAACAATGAAGATTAGAGAGGGCTATATGCCATATCTGGAGTACAAGACCTATTACCGCATCGTCGGGGAGAAGACGGGGAATAAAAAGCCGCTGGTGCTTCTGCACGGCGGGCCGGGTTCCACGCACAATTATTTTGAAGTGCTGGACAGACTGGCAGAGGAGGATGGGCGCGAGCTTGTCATGTACGACCAGATCGGGTGCGGGGAATCTTATGTGAAGGACCGGCCGGACCTGTGGAACGCGAAGACATGGGTTGACGAGCTCGCGGCGCTGAGAAAACATCTGGGGCTTGACGAGATCCATCTTCTGGGGCAGTCCTGGGGCGGTATGCTCCTTCTGGACTACACCTGCAATTATAAACCGGAGGGGCTTAAGAGCCTGATTCTTTCCAGTACGCTCCCTGCTTCGTGGATGTGGGGGATCGAACAGCACAGGATGATTAAAGAGCTTCCGAAAGAAATGCAGGACGCGATTGAGAAAGCGACCTCAACGAATGACTACAGCAGCCCGGAATATCAGGCGGCTGAGGCGGAATATATGCTCCGCCACGCTGCGGGCGCGGTGACGGAGGAGTCGCCGGAGTGCTTAAGGCGTCCGGTCCAGAAGGGCGGAGAGTCTTATGTCGTGGGCTGGGGCCCGAATGAGTACACGCCTATGGGGACACTTAAGGATTATGATGTGACAGAGCAGCTTAAGGACATCAAGGAGCCTACGCTTGTCATCAGCGGCGGCAACGACCTCTGTACGCCATATATCGCAAAATATATGTATGACCGGATCCCAAATTCCGAGTGGGAGCTGTTCCGCGACTGCCGCCATATGTGCTTCGTCGAGGATAACGACAGGTATGTAGAGCTTATGAAAGAATGGCTGAACAAGAACGACTAAGAGCCTGTGAAAGCAGGCTGCCTGAAACGGGCGGCCTGCTAGAATCCGCCGTCAAACCCGATGATCTGCCCCGTCAGGTAGGACGGGGCATTTGCTATGTCCCAGAGCATTTCCGCCGCCTCCTCGGGCGATGCGAAGCGCCCTGCGGGAATCCTGTCCGCGAGCGCTGCCTGCTCTTCCTCATTTAGCTGGCCGTTCATCGCAGTGTCGATGACCCCGTATGCGACGGCATTTACCTGGATATTGCCCGGCGCAAGCTCTTTGGCGAGGGCCCGGGTCAGCCCGTTCACGCCCGACTTGGAGGCAGAGTACGCGGCCTCGCAGGAAGCCCCCGCCCCGCCCCACATGGAAGAGACGTTGATGATTCTGCCCCGTCCGCGCGAAAGCATGGCGGGGATAGCCTCACGGCAGCAGTAGAAGACGGAGGACAGATTCGTATCTATGACTGTTCTCCACTCCTCGTCGCTCATATCCATCAGAAGCCCGATGTGCGCGATTCCCGCATTATTGATCAGAACATCCAAAGCCTGACAGGTTTCATGCACGGTGCGGAAAATACCCCGGACCTCGTCCGGGTCTGCCACATTGCCCGGAACGAGTGAGCAAAGGCCGCGCCCTCCCGCGTCGATCTGCGCTTTCACGTCTTGCAGGGCGTCCACTGAGGTATTGCAGTTTAAAAAAACGTGGCATCCGTTCGCCGCAAAGAGCAGGGCGGCGCACCTTCCGATCCCCCTTGAGGCGCCTGTGATCAAGATATTTTTTCCGGACATTCCCATACCTCCCTGTCATCCTCACATCTCATAAGCTTCGGGCATTCTCCCCTCACATATGCATAGACGGGCGGCTTCCCCTCATATTCCCGGATAACGGTGTCCAGCTTTTCCAGCATCTTCTGGCGTCCGTCCGGCAGGCTCCCCCTCACGCGCACCTCCAGAAAATCATGGAATCCGTCGTACAGAAGCTCTTCTTCGTCCTTTCCGCCCTCTAAAAGCTCAAGAAGCACACGTTCTTCCCGCAGATTCTCAAGCTCATCCGCCGGAGCATACGCGCCCGCCTCAATATCCCGGTAAAGCGGCACTTCCTTATGTAAGAACATAGAAAAATTCACAATATGCCTGGGATGTGTCCGGTTCAGGAAATCCGCGAGAGCCTCCGCATTCTCCCGCCCTCTTCCCGCGCCTGCCACCCCGGTCATAATGTGCGCGTCATAGATAAGCCCCGCCTCCTGAAGCCTCGCAATCTCCCGGTACGCTTCCGTAAGGTTATGGTCCTTCCTCATAAATACAAGCACGTCGTCAAGCCCGCTCTCGATCCCGATATAGAGATGGCGGACGCCAAGCCCGTAAAGCTCCCGCAGTTCCCCATCCGATTTCATGCGGACGCTGGTAATGGTCGCGTCCATGTTTACAGCCCCACACTCTGGGAAATAATTGCGGATCATGCCAAGTATTTCCCGCAGCCTCCCCGTCTTAAGCCCAAATGCGTTCCCATCCCCAAGAAATATTTTCTTCGGGCTTCCGCCTAAGTCCTTTACACGTCTCAGTTCCCCCTCGACCTGCCCAAGCGGGATCTCCCGGTATCTCAGATGCCGGAACAGATTGCAGAACCTGCACTGATTGTACGGGCATCCCACCGTGACCGGCAGCATGAACGATGAGCGCTCCATCGGGGCGCGGCAGATCTGACCCTCATAATCCATAACGTCCCCTCCTTTCAGTAGCTTTTTTCTATCATTAAATATACTACCCGGATAAGACGAATACAAGATGAAGGAAGGTGTTTTACCGTTTTTCCCTT
>CAZFSW010000201.1:0-2833 GCA_964521655.1 uncultured Dorea sp. | reverse complement strand
GACTGCCCCCGGTGCATATCCCCCGCCGCAAAGACGCGCTCCGCGCTCGTCCGGTATCCGCCCGCCGCCGTCGCGACGTTCGTCCTCGCGTTCAGCTCCACACCAAACGCCTCCGCCACATACGGCTCGCACCCCAAGAAGCCCGCCGCGATGAGTACAAGCTCAGCCGGGACGGTGTACTCGCTCCCCGGCATCTCCGCCATCCGCACGCGCCCGGTCTTTTCATCTCTCTCGGGCGTCAGCTTCACAAGCTTTGCCCCGCAGAGCTTCCCATCCTGATCCTTGATAAATTCCTTCACCGTCGTCTCATAGACGCGCGGATCATGCCCAAATACCGCCGCCGCTTCCTCCTGCCCGTAGTCTGTCTTACAGACTTTCGGCCACTCCGGCCACGGATTGTCTTGCGTGCGCCCATCCGGGGCTTTCGGCAGCATCTCGATCTGCAGGACAGATTTCGCGCCGTGGCGCATGGAAGTGCCTACGCAGTCATTTCCCGTGTCGCCCCCGCCGATCACGATGACATGCTTATCCCGCGCGGAAATGTACTCACCGTCCCTAAGCTCCATGTGGTTCGCCCACAGCGCCTTTGTGGTGGACGTAAGAAAATCAACGGCAAAATAGACGCCCTCTGCGTCCCGCCCCGGCGCGCTGATATCCCGTGGGTTTTTCGCGCCGCAGCAGAGCACGGCGCGGTCAAATTGCGCAAGCACTTCCGCCGCTTTCTTTTCCCGCCCGACGTCGCAGCCCGTGGCAAAGGTGATCCCTTCCTCCTCCATAATCTTGATCTTGCGGTCGATGATCTGCTTTTCCAGCTTCATATTCGGGATCCCGTAGCGCAGAAGCCCTCCGGGCCTGTCCTCGCGCTCAAACACGGTGACGCTGTGGCCCCTGCGGTTTAGAAGATCCGCCGCCGCAAGCCCCGCCGGGCCGGAGCCTATGACCGCTACCGTCTTCCCGGTGCGCACCTTCACAGGCTTTGCCGCCGCATAGCCTTTCGCATAGGCATTTTCGATGATCCCGTACTCGTTCGCCTTTGTCGATACTGCGTCCCCGTGCAGCCCGCAGGTACACGCCGCCTCGCAGAGCGCCGGACATACGCGGGAGGTGAACTCCGGAAAATTATTGGTCTTTTTCAGCCTGTGGTACGCCTCCTCCCAGTTCCCGTGGTAGATCAGGTCATTCCACTCTGGCACGAGATTGTGGAGCGGGCAGCCGCTTGCCATCCCCATCAGCATCTGCCCGGACTGGCAGAACGGGACGCCGCACGCCATGCATCTCGCCCCCTGGCGCTCCTGCTCTTCCTTAGAAAGAGGCGTGTGAAATTCCTGAAAATGTTGTATCCGCTGCTTTGGGGGCTGCGCCTCCTTGTCCTGTCTTTCATACTCCAAAAAGCCTGTCGCTTTTCCCACTTCCTCCGCCTCCTATCTTCCTTCCCTGATCGCGTAAAATGCTTCCGTCTGCGCCTGTTCGCTGTTCATCCCCTGCTCCTCGAACTGGAGGATCGCCGTCATCATCTTCTCGTAGTCCCACGGGATGATTTTCTTGAATTTATGCAGATATTCCGTGAAATTTTCCAGGATCCTCTGCCCGATCTCGGAGCCCGTACACGCCACATGCTCCTGTATCATCTCTTTCAGCTCATTTACCTCGTACTTCGACGTGACGCGCTCGATATTGACAAGCTGCTTGTTCACATTCATGTACAGGTCGTTTTCCATATCCAGCACGTAGGCGACGCCCCCGCTCATGCCTGCGGCGAAGTTCCTCCCCACTCTGCCAAGCACCGCGACCTGCCCGCCTGTCATATATTCGCAGCCGTGGTCGCCGACGCCCTCCACGACCGCTACCGCGCCGGAATTGCGCACGGCGAAGCGCTCCCCGGCAACCCCGTTGATAAAGGCTTTGCCGCCTGTCGCCCCGTACAGCGCCACATTTCCGATGATGATATTCTCCTCATGCTTATATTTCACGCTCTTTGGGGGATAGACTACCAGCTTCCCGCCCGAAAGCCCCTTGCCAAAATAATCATTGCTGTCTCCGGTAAGCGTAAGCGTAAGCCCGCGCGGGATGAACGCGCCGAACGACTGGCCGCCCGCGCCCCTGCACTTCACCACGAAGCTGTCCTCCGCAAGCCCATCCGGATACCGCCTTGTAATCTCCGAGCCAAAGATGGCGCCGAATGTCCGGTCCGTGTTGGACACCTTCACCTCGATGCTCTTCTTCTGCCCTTTTTCAAGGGCTGGCAGGAGCTTCTTCACCAGCACCCGCTCATCGAGCGTCTTCTCCAGCGCAAAGTCATATACCTTCTTCGGGTTGTATGTGGCCGGCGTGTCCGTCCCTGCGTAAGGGTTGTCGAGGATCTGGCGCAGATCCAGCATCTGCGCCCGCGCAGACGCCGGCGTATCCTTCACCTTCAATAGATCCGTGCGCCCTACCAGCTCATCTAAGGTGCGCACGCCGAGCCTCGCCATATATTCCCGCAGGTTCTGCGCGACAAAGCGCATGAAGTTCACCACATACTCCGGCTTCCCTGTGAAACGCTCCCGGAGCTTCGGATTCTGTGTCGCCACTCCCACGGGGCAGGTGTCGAGATTGCAGACCCTCATCATCACGCAGCCGAGCGTCACGAGCGGCGCAGTGGCGAAGCCAAATTCTTCCGCCCCCAGGATCGCCGCGATCGCGACGTCCCGCCCGCTCATGAGCTTCCCATCCGTCTCGATGCGGACCCGTTCCCGAAGCCCGTTCCTAAGAAGCGTCTGGTGCGTCTCCGCAAGCCCAAGCTCCCACGGAAGCCCCGCGTTGTGTATGGAGCTTCTCGGCGCCGCGCCCGTGC
>CAZFSW010000200.1:0-2835 GCA_964521655.1 uncultured Dorea sp. | reverse complement strand
GTTCCTCAACCCGGCAGGTATAACTGTCCGCATAAGTATATGCCAGTTCCGGCAGCACCCCTCCTTCGATAGCGCTGCGGCAGGAAATGGCGATATTGGTAATTGCGAGATTCCTGAAATGCCGAAGCGGCGTCGGGCCGAGCGTTCCGATTTTACCGGAATAGGAGATCTTCCAGCTTTGGCGAAGCGCTTCCTCGCTGCCATTTCGGATCGCGCCCTGTTCCATCTGCTCCTGGTTATACGGGTTGTGATGGGAACCCGCTTCCCTGTTTTGATAGGCGATGCGAAAAGAATCCTCAGCGGCCTCCCACTGCATACCTTCGAAAATCGCGTTTTTTTCCAACAGAGTATGATGTGTCAGGACTCCGTCCGACACGAAATGAAACAGCAGAAGCGTTGTCTCGAGAAAGAGATCTAACGGCTGATAGGCAATGCGGTAGCTGTTCCCGGAGGGAATGCGGTGCGCGTTCGCCACTGCCTTGGAAACAGCGTTCACCTGCGGATCGATGCAGTTTGGTCCTACAATATAAGTCATCTTGTTCTTTGCGGGAACGACCGCATAGATCACATTGGAATACTCGAAGTGGAGAACCGGATAGTCCATGGCCCGTCTGGAAAGCAGCAGCGCTTCCAATTCCGGGTCGCAGACAAGGGGGTCCGGCGGATCTGCCGTACCGGACTCTGCCCCCATACGCTCGCCTGAATCGCTGTATCTCCGGATAATCGTATGCAGAATCGTTTCCAGATGGCTGCAAAGCTGTTCATCGGTCAACATTGCAGGTTCCTCCCTCCCTCGGATTCTCTTTTATTTTAGCAAAAAGCGTCGCCTTTGTCAATTGCAAATATGTAAAATATGAGAATTAGCCATAACTTTTGATATACTGAATGCTTGCTGTCCGGCTAAACTAATGCTGTCATTGAAATGCGCTCATGCTTGAGGTTCATGTTACGATGCATGGCACGGTTCGATCATGACACAGGATCATTGACTGTCAGCGGGCAAACATGACACAACCCTGTCTGTAAGACAAAGACAGGCAAACAAAGATACGTTCCATCGGTTTTTCCCGCATGGATGAATCAAACTGATGTTTGCGCTTTCTGTAAATATGCTCTTTTTTGAGAATAAGGAATGGTTTTATGCTTCACAACCCGATTCTTCCCGGTTTTCATGCGGATCCCTGTGTATGCCGAAGGGGAGAGGACTACTATGTCGCGTGTTCTTCCTTCGAGTGGTTTCCAAGCATTCCTGTCTACCATTCCAGAGATCTGAAGCACTGGGAATTGTACACGCATATTCTCACGGACGAGAGCCGCTTAAATCTGACGGGGCTGCCGTCCGGAAAAGGGATCTGGGCGCCCTGCCTGACATACTGCAATGCGGACGATCGGTTCTACGTTGTCTACGGCGTGATGCGTTCCATGAACGCCAGATACTTTGATATTGACAACTTCCTGATCACGGCGAAGGACATCACCGGGCCGTGGAGCGAACCGGTCTATTTAAGCTCCGCCGGATTTGACGCATCGCTCTATCATGGAGAGGACGGCCGGGAGTGGCTACTATCGCTACAGTGGGAGACCAGGGACGGGTACCGCAAGCCTGGCCCGATCTGCCTTGCGGAGTATTCTCCTGAAAAAAAGCGGCTGCTCGGCTATCCAAAGCCCATTTCATATGGCAGCACGAACCGGGGATGCCTGGAGGGGCCGCATCTTTACAAGCATGGAGAATACTATTATCTGTTGTGCGCGGAGGGCGGAACCGGTTATTATCACTGCACATCGGTGGCGCGTTCCAAAAACATCTGGGGGCCTTATGAAGGGGACCCGTGCAATCCCATCCTCACATCCAACCCGGAAGAACACGATGAAACAGAGAATATCGACCATTTGAAGCCGCAGTATTATAACCCGGAGGCGGCGCTTCAGAAAGCGGGGCATGGAAGCCTGATTGAAACGCAAACGGGAGAAGTTTATCTGCTACATCACTGCGCCCGGCCGTTTCTTCCTGAGCTGCGCTGTACGCTGGGGCGGGAGACTGCGATCCAGAAGATGGAGTGGACGAAGGACGGCTGGCTTCGGATACAGGGCGGCGGCAATCTGCCCAGAGAGTGGGTGGAGGAAAGCCATCTGCCGGAAGCCGTGCCGCAGCCGCTTCCCGATCGGGATGACTTTGAAACGGAAGCGCTGGATATTCGGTGGTGTGCGCCCAGGATCGACCCGGCATCCTTTGTGAATCTGCATTCCCGCCCCGGCTGGCTTCGGATGCGGGGGCAGGAAGCCGCCACATCGCTGAACCGGGTCAGTATGTTGGCAAGAGTGCTGACCTGTACGCGGGTGGTTGTCACGACAAAGCTGGAATTTCATCCGGAGATCTATCAGCACAGCGCGGGGCTGATCCTCTATTACGACAACATGAATTTTGCCTATCTGCGGAAGTATTACAGTGAAAGGCTGGGGGGGAGCGCGCTCTCCGTTGTCAGGGTGGAGAATGGCGTAAAGACCACCTGCCAGGAGTCCAGGACGCCGGCCGGCGATGGAGCTCTTTATTTCCGCCTCATCATAGATGGAAGGGACAGCCGGTTTTCGTGGTCCGCGGATGGGGAGAGATACCGGAACATCGGCCCTGTATTTGATACGAGCAGGTTCTCCGATGAGTATAGCGAGTTCGGAGAATTTACCGGGACTTTCGTGGGTATCACCTGCTGGGACAGAATGTTCCACGAAAAGTGCGCGGATTTTGAGTTCTTTGAATACCGGGAGAAGGATTGACAAAGGAGTATGCTCTCTGGAAAAGCAAGTCGCCCGCATATCTTGAAGACTTCTACAAAATTA
>CAZFSW010000199.1:0-2850 GCA_964521655.1 uncultured Dorea sp. | reverse complement strand
GGAGGGCGTGCCGCCGCCCACGAATATGCTGACGACACGATAAGCCCCCGCCATTCCCGCATGGGCGCGGATGCTCTGGCAGAGGCTTTTCACATAGGTTTCCCGCTCCGCTGGAGTGGACGGGGCAGATAAAAAATCACAATAGTTACATTTTTTCACACAGAATGGGATGTGGATATATAATTCTAACGGCTTCATCATTTATCATCCAGCTTCAGCACACTCATAAACGCTTTCTGCGGAATCTCCACATTTCCCACCTGGCGCATCCGCTTCTTGCCCTCCTTCTGCTTCTCCAAAAGCTTCTTCTTGCGGGTGATATCCCCGCCGTAGCACTTGGCAAGCACGTCTTTGCGCAGGGCTTTCACCGTCTCCCGCGCGATGATCTTGCTGCCGATCGCCGCCTGGATGGGGACCTCAAAAAGCTGCCTCGGGATCTCCTCCTTGAGCTTCTCGCACATCTTACGCCCGCGCTCATATGCCGTCCCCGCGTGGACGATAAAGGAAAGCGCGTCCACCTCCTCTTTATTGATCAGGATGTCGAGCCTCACAAGGTCGGAGCGCTCATATCCCGCCAGCTCATAATCGAACGACGCGTACCCTCTGGAACGGGACTTGAGCGCGTCAAAGAAATCATAGATGATCTCATTGAGCGGCAGCCGGTAGCGCAGCACGGCACGCGTCTCCTCGATATACTCCATGCCCTCATACGCCCCTCTGCGCTCCTGGCAGAGATCCATGATCGCCCCGATAAATTCCGACGTGACCATAATCTCCGCCTTGACGATCGGCTCCTCCATGTAATCAATCTCCGACGGATTCGGAAGATTCGTGGGGTTCGTCAGGTCAATGACCTCTCCGTCCGTCTTATGCACCTTGTAGATCACGCTGGGCGCGGTCGTGACCAGATCCAGCGCGTACTCCCGCTCCAACCTCTCCTGGATGACTTCCAGATGGAGAAGCCCCAGGAAGCCGCATCGGAAGCCGAAGCCAAGCGCCACTGAGGTCTCCGGTTCAAACTGGAGCGATGCGTCATTTAGCTGGAGCTTCTCTAACGCATCCCGAAGCTCCGGGTATTTTGCGCCGTCTGCCGGGTACATGCCGCAGTACACCATAGGATTGACCTTCTTATAGCCCGGAAGCGGCTTCCCACACGGCCTCTGCGCGTTCGTGACGGTATCGCCCACGTGGGTGTCTTTCACATTCTTAAGGCTGGCGGTAAGATAACCCACCATCCCCGCTGAAAGCTCCTCGCACGGGATGAACTGCCCCGCGCCGAAATATCCCACCTCCACGACCTCCGCTCTCGCCCCGGTCGCCATCATCAGGATCGGCGTGCCTTTTTTCACCGTCCCCTCCATAATGCGGCAGAACACGATCACTCCCTTGTAGGAATCGTAGAGAGAATCAAAAATAAGCGCCTGCAGGGGTGCAGACGCATCCCCGCCCGGAGCAGGAATCTTTTTCACGACCTGCTCTAAGACCTCCTCCACATTCAGCCCGGTCTTGGCGGATATGCGCGGCGCGTCCGCCGCCTCGATCCCAATCACGTCCTCGATCTCTTCAATCACGCGCTCCGGCTGGGCGCTTGGCAGGTCAATCTTGTTGATGACCGGCATCACATCCAGGTCATGGTCGAGCGCAAGATAGACGTTCGCCAGCGTCTGCGCCTCCACGCCCTGCGCCGCGTCCACAACAAGAATCGCGCCGTCGCAGGCGGCAAGGCTCCTCGACACCTCGTAATTAAAATCCACATGCCCCGGCGTGTCGATCAGGTTGAAAATGTACTCTTCCCCGTCCTTCGCCTGATAGACCACGCGCACCGCCTGCGCCTTAATGGTGATGCCGCGCTCCCGTTCGAGCTCCATATTGTCAAGGACCTGCGACTGCATCTCGCGGCTCGTAAGCAGCCCGGTCATCTCAATAATCCGGTCCGCAAGCGTGGATTTGCCGTGATCGATATGTGCGATAATGCAAAAATTCCGAATTTTACTCTGGTCTGCTGCCACTGATATGATACTCCTTTATTTTTTTATGCGGAAGCGGCGCTGTATTTCACAATAAACAGCTCCACGCTCATCGTGTCGTCAAGCCGCCCCGTCTTCACAAGCTCCTCCGTGTCCGCCGCGTACTCTAATATACCGCGCAGCTCCTTCTTAGAAAAGCTCCTGCACTGGCTGATATATTTCCCCGCGACAAACGGATGCAGGCCCGCCGTCTTCGCGACCCTGCTTTTATCATAGCCTTTTTCCGTAAGCTCCTTCACCTGCAAAAGAAGCCGGAACTGGCGGGACAGAAGGCTTAATATCTTCATCGGGGGCTCCTTGAGCGCCAGCAGGTCATAGTAATCATCCAGCGCTTCCTTCTGCCGCTTCATGGCGACCGCCTCCGTCATATCAAAGATTCTGTCCGTAATCTGCACGGTACAGACGGCGTCGATATCCGCCTCCGTGATCTCAGTTCTTCCAAGCGTATAGGAAAAGAGCTTCTCAAGCTCATGGCTAAGCCCCTCCATGTCATCCCCTGAGCGGGCGATCAGATGCCTCGCCGCAGATTCCCTGATCTGCTTTTGCTCCTGCTTTACCCTTCCGGCAATCCAGTACAAAAGCGTCTTCTCATTCTGCCGCCCAAGCTCCGCCACGCGCCCCTTATCCTTAACTGCCTTGTACATCTTCCCGCGCTTGTCCACTTCATGTTCTACGAAAATAAAGCAGGCGGTCTCCGGCATCCCCCTGATATAGTCCGCAAGCTCCGGGGCGGCATTTTTAAAAAAGCCGGAATCTTCCACCACGATCAGCCGCCGCTCGGCAAAGAAGGGCATCGTCTCCGCCAGGTCGATCAGCTCTGCCG
>CAZFSW010000198.1:0-2856 GCA_964521655.1 uncultured Dorea sp. | reverse complement strand
TCCGTCATGCCGTTCTGGAAAGTGAGGAGGAGATGCACGCCCGCGTGTTCTCCCGATATCGTGCAGACGTCCATCAAAGGCTTAAGCTCCTCAATTAACACGTCATGGCGGCTCTTATACATGGCCCGCATCTGATTGAGGTGGCGCTCATAATAGCCCTCCTCCAGAAAACGGCGAACAATATGCTGATCCACCTTTGAGACGGTAGAATTGATAAAACGGGCGTTATCCCTGTATTTCTCAAGGAGGGAATCCGGCAGCGCCATATAGCTCAGCCGGATCGCGGGGGCGATGGATTTGGAAAATGTTCCCAGATAGACCACCCTGCCGCTTTGGTCGTAGCCTTTAAGCGCTGGGATCGGCTTTCCCTTGTAGCGAAATTCACTGTCGTAGTCGTCCTCGATAATGTAGCGCCCTTCCGCCTCATTGACCCACCCCAGAAGCTCCATCCTGCGCTTCATCGGCATGACGATGCCCGTCGGATACTGATGGGAGGGCGTAACATACGCAGTATCCGCCCCGGTGAGCGCAAGCTCTGACACCTTCATCCCGCTCTTGTCGAGAGAAACCGGGACCGTCTCATAGGAAAGGCTTCTGATCAGCCGGTACGCCTGCTTATAGGCAGGGTCTTCAAACGCGATTCTGCGCCCTCTTCCCAGGATCACTCCCAGAAGCATGAGGATATAGTCGCTCCCCGCCCCCACGATCACCTGCTCCGGCGTACAGTCCACACCCCTCGCCTGATAGAGATAGCTGCTTATCGCGGCGCGGAACTCATATTCCCCCTGCGGGTCTCCCGCCCGGAACAGCTCTGTGCGCTCATCCGAGAGGATATCCCTGGATAACTTCCTCCATACATGATAAGGAAAGCTCTTTAAGTCCACCCCGTTCGGGGTGAAATCAAACCGGCAGGCTTCACGGGCGCATTTCTTCTCGGATATGCGCCTTGCTCCCCCGCCCAGATGATACAGTCCTTCTATCTGCGCTACAAAAAATCCCCTGCACGGCTCGGATTCGATATAGCCCTCTGATAAAAGCTGCTCATAGGCGAGCGACACGGTGCTCCTGCTGACCTCCAGATGCCGCGAGAGCGCCCTGGTAGACGGCAGCTTTTCCCCGCAGGGGATCTTTCCGCTCTGGATATCCGCCTTGATATAGCGGTAAATCTGCTCGTAGAGCGGGATCCTGGAACCGGGTCTTAAGTTCATGGTCAGTTCTTCCATAGCTGCTCCGCCTCTTCCCGATGAATTACTTCGGCAGCTTAAAGGAGCTCTTCAGCGGCACGATCCGATTAAACACCAGCGCGTCGGGCGCCGAATCCTTAGAGTCAATGCAGAAATACCCGTTCCGCACGAACTGGAAGCTGTCATGCCCCTTCGCCTCCCCGAGGCTGTCCTCCACATAGCAGTCCCGGCGGATTTCCAGAGAGTGCGGGTTCAGGTTCAGCGACCCGTCCTCCTTATTATAGACGCCCTTCTCCTCATCAATGAGGTTTTCATAGAGCCTCACCTCCGCCCGCTTCGCGTATGGCACATAGAGCCAGTGGATCGTCCCCTTCACCTTGCGCCCGGCAAAGCCTGACCCGCACTTCGTCTCCGGGTCATAGGTGCAGTGGACCACCGTCACGCGCCCGTCCGCGCCCGTCTCATAGCCCACACATTTTACAAAATATGCGTGCATCAGGCGCACCTCATTTCCCGGAAAGAGCCGGAAGTATTTCTTCGGGGGCGTGACCATAAAGTCCTCGCGCTCAATGTAAAGCTCCCTGCCAAACGGCACCTTGCGCGTGCCAAGCTCCGGGTTCTCCATATTATTGTCCACGTCCAGATATTCCGTCTCCCCCTCCGGGTAATTGTCGATCACAAGCCTGATCGGGTCGAGCACCGCCATCATGCGTGGGCGCTTTAATTTCAGATCCTCGCGGATGCAGTATTCCAGCATCGCATAGTCCACAGAGCTCTGGCTCTTGGACACCCCGCACAGCTCGACGAACCTCCGAAGCGATTCCGGCGTAAATCCTCTGCGCCTCAGCGCCGCGATGGACACAAGCCTCGGGTCGTCCCAGCCGTCCACGACACCATCCTGCACCAGCTTCTTGATATACCGCTTCCCCGTCACCACATTCGTCAGGTACAGCTTGGCAAACTCAATCTGCCTCGGCGCGGGGTCAAACTCACATTCCCTCACCACCCAGTCATAGAGCGGCCTGTGATCCTCGAACTCCAGCGTGCAGATGGAATGTGTGATCTTCTCCACCGCATCCTCGATCGGGTGCGCGAAATCATACATCGGGTAAATGCACCACTTGTCGCCGGTATTGTGGTGGGACATATGCGCCACTCGGTAGAGGACCGGATCGCGCATATTGATGTTCGGGGAAGCCATGTCGATCTTCGCGCGGAGCACCTTCTCCCCGTCCTGATATTTTCCGTCCTTCATCCCCTCAAAGAGTGCAAGGTTCTCCTCCACGGAGCGGTCCCGGTACGGGCTGTCCTTTCCCGGCTCCTTAAGCGTTCCCCGGTACTCTCGGATCTCCTCAGCAGTCAGGTCACAGACATACGCCTTGCCCTTTTTGATCAGCTTTACCGCGCACTCATACATGGCGTCAAAATAATCCGACGCGAAATACAGATGTCCCTCGTAATCCGCGCCGAGCCATGCCACGTCCTCCTTGATCGACTCGACAAATTCCATATCCTCCTTTGTCGGGTTCGTGTCGTCAAAACGCAGATGGAACGTGCCGTGATATTTTTTTGCAAGTCCGGCATTTAAGATAATCGACTTGGCGTGCCCGATATGCAGGTATCCGTTCGGCTCCGGCGGAAACCTCGTGCATACTTTGCTGTACACGCCCTC
>CAZFSW010000197.1:0-2870 GCA_964521655.1 uncultured Dorea sp. | reverse complement strand
CGCGGATCCGTGATGCCAGGCCTGTCTCCGGCAGGAGTGCGAAAGGATCACGCATCGTATGACAACAGGCTCTGGACCATACAGGCAGGATGTTTTTATACACACAAAAGGAGGCTTACATATGTATGACGTAAATTCAAAACATGCAGACGACTTTATCAACCATAACGAGATATTGGAAACTCTCGCCTACGCAGACGAGAACAAGGCCAACCTCCCGCTCATTGAATCCCTCATCGAAAAGGCGGCGCTTCGCAAGGGGCTTTCCCACAGAGAAGCCTCTGTTCTCCTCGCCTGCGAGGACAGGGAGATGAATGAGAAAATCTTCCGCCTTGCCGAGCAGATCAAGAAAGATTTCTACGGAAACCGCATCGTGTTGTTCGCGCCGCTTTATCTGTCCAACTACTGTATCAACGGCTGCACCTACTGTCCCTATCACTTGAAAAACAAACACATTCCGCGAAAAAAGCTGTCTCAGGAGGACATCCGCCGCGAGGTCATCGCGCTGCAGGACATGGGGCACAAGAGGCTTGCGCTGGAGGCGGGCGAAGACCCGGTGCATAACACAATGGACTATTACCTTGACTGTATCAACACCATCTACAGCATCAAGCACAAGAACGGGGCGATCCGCCGT
Organism: uncultured Dorea sp.; assembly: GCA_964521655.1. Taxonomy (GTDB): domain Bacteria; phylum Bacillota; class Clostridia; order Lachnospirales; family Lachnospiraceae; genus CAPEBR01. The sequence continues at coordinate 2,233 of CAZFSW010000197.1, read as the reverse complement.
GTAAATATCAACATTGCCGCGACGACTGTGGACAATTACCGCCTGTTAAAAGAAGCGGGCATAGGAACTTATATTCTCTTCCAGGAAACCTATCACAAGGAGAGCTATCTTGAACTTCACCCGACAGGCCCGAAGCACAACTATGATTACCATACCGAAGCGATGGACCGCGCGATGGAGGGCGGCATCGACGACGTGGGTGTGGGCGTCCTCTTCGGCCTTGACAAATACCGCTATGAATTTGCCGGACTGCTCATGCATGCGGAGCACCTGGAGGCGGCGTTCGGCGTCGGGCCGCACACCATCAGCGTGCCGAGGCTGCGCAATGCGGACGACATCGACGCAGACGCATTTACAAATGGAATCGACGACGATACATTTGCCAAGATCGTCGCGTGTATCCGCGTCGCCGTACCCTACACCGGCATGATTATTTCCACAAGAGAGAGCAAGAAGGTACGGGAGCGCGTGCTGCATCTTGGCATCTCCCAGATCAGCGGCGGCTCGCGCACGAGCGTGGGCGGCTACTGCGAGCCGGAGCCGGAGGATGAGAAATCCGAGCAGTTTGATGTGATTGACGGCCGCACCTTAGATGAGGTCGTGCGCTGGCTCATGGAGATGGACTATATCCCCAGCTTCTGCACCGCCTGCTACCGGGCAGGCAGGACGGGCGACCGTTTCATGTCGCTGTGCAAGAGCGGGCAGATCCAGAACTGCTGCCACCCCAACGCTCTGATGACGCTGGAGGAATATCTGATGGACTACGCTTCCCCTGAGACGAAGGCGATCGGGGATCAGATCATCGACAAGGAAGTGCTGAATGTGCCGAACGAGAAGGTCCGCGCTACCGTGCTTGAAAACCTGAAGCTGATACGGGAAAATAACCGCCGGGATTTCCGGTTCTGAGCCTGACAGAAGCCTGGCATACCGAATAATTAAATAACCAGCCCGATCGCTTGTCTATTTCAGCGATAGTACCCACAGATGCTTCCATAAATATGTTGGAAGCTTCATGAGCAGAAAGGAGCCGCCCCATGAGCATGAACAGCACACCCTCATCCGAACGCACGCACATTGGCATCTTTGGCAGACGCAATGCCGGGAAATCCAGCATCATCAACGCCCTGACCGGGCAGAGCCTCGCCATTGTCTCCGACATCAAGGGCACGACGACTGACCCGGTGTTAAAGACTATGGAGCTGCTTCCTTTAGGGCCTGTGGTGATGATCGACACGCCGGGACTTGACGACGACGGCGCGCTCGGAACGCTGCGCATCCAAAAGGCATATCAGATTCTTAACAAAACGGATATTGCCGTCCTCGTCGCGGACGGAACGCAGGGGCTTACCCAGGAGGACAGGGCGATCCTCGCCCGGATCCAGGACAAGGCGATCCCTTATCTGGTCGTGTTAAATAAAGCGGATGAAGTACCGGAGCAAGAAAGGGGCGAAATACGGGGATCCCAGAAAGGGCCGGAACAGCATGAGGAGCAGATTCTCTGGGCCAGCGCCAAAACCGGCTATCATATCCATGAACTCAAGGAACGGATTGCCGCGCTTGCCCCAACGGACGACCCACAGAAAAAGATTGTGGGAGATCTTCTCTCTCCCGGCGATTTTGCCGTACTTGTAGTCCCCATCGACAAGGCAGCCCCGAAAGGGCGTCTCATCCTGCCGCAGCAGCAGACGATCCGGGATATTTTGGAATCCGGCGCGGTCTCCGTTGTCACAAGAAATACAGAATTAAAAGAGACCTTGCGGAAGCTGGGGGGCAAGCCCGCCATTGTCATCACAGACAGCCAGGTCTTTGAGCAGGTGGCGGCAGACGTCCCGGAGGACATACCGCTCACCTCGTTCTCCATCTTGTTTGCCAGATACAAGGGGGATCTGGAAACGCTCGTAAAAGGCGCGCGGACACTTGACGCGCTAAAGGACGGCGACTGCGTGCTCATCTGCGAGGGCTGCACCCATCACCGCCAATGTGAGGACATCGGGACCGTGAAGCTGCCGAACTGGATCCGCAGGCACACCGGCGCAGAGCCGGACTTTGCATTCACAAGCGGCACAGAATTTCCAGACGAGCTTAGCAAATATAAGCTGATCGTGCATTGCGGAGGCTGCATGCTAAACGAACGCGAGATGAAATACCGGCTGAAATGCGCGCAGGACGCGGGCGTGCCAATCACGAATTATGGAACTGCGATCGCGTATATGAAAGGGATATTAAAACGGAG
>CAZFSW010000196.1:0-2912 GCA_964521655.1 uncultured Dorea sp. | reverse complement strand
GCAGATTTTTTTCAAGGAGAACTTTTACATTCCCATTGACCGCCCGCCTCCAATGGTGTTATAAATAACTATAGGACTTCAAATACTTTTCTACAGGAGACGATTATGCCAAACATCAGACTCATGGAAGAAGCTCTCCCTGTCGCGCCGCTTAAGATCGCCGCGCTGGAAAGCTGCAGGAAGCTTGGGGAGAACGTCAACCGCTACATTGTGAAATTCAGGCAGGACACCTTAAAGGAATCCCTGACCTCCCCGCTTTTTTCAAGCTATCAGTTGGACAACTACCTCATAGAATGCGCCTGCCCGCGCTTTGGCACAGGCGAGGCAAAGGGGATTTTGGGGGAAAGCATCCGCGGCAAGGATCTGTTCATTATGGTGGATGTCTGCAATTACAGCCTGACTTACACTGTGAACGGGCATACAAACCATATGTCCCCGGATGACCATTACCAGGACTTAAAGCGGATCATCTCTGCGGCGACCGGGAAAGCGCACCGCATCAACGTCCTGATGCCGTTCCTCTATGAGAGCCGCCAGCACAAGCGCACGAAGCGGGAATCCTTAGACTGCGCGCTGGCATTGCAGGAGCTTGTAGATATGGGCGTGAGCAATATCATCACCTTCGACGCCCATGACCCGAGGGTACAGAATTCCATCCCGCTCCACGGATTCGACAATTTCGCGCCGCCGTACCAGTTTATGAAGGCGCTGCTCAGGGCGGAGCCGGATCTTGCCGTTGACAAGGAGCATCTGATGATCGTAAGCCCGGACGAGGGGGCGATGCACCGCGCCGTCTACTTCTCCAACGTCCTGGAGGTGGACATGGGCATGTTCTACAAGCGCCGCGACTATTCTACCGTTGTCAATGGGAAAAACCCGATTGTGGCCCATGAATTTTTAGGCTCAGATATCAGGGGAAAGAATATTATTATTATCGACGACATGATTTCCTCCGGTGAAAGCATGTTAGACGTCGCCAGGCAGATTAAGGAGCGGGGCGCGAAAAAGGTGTTCGTCTGCACGACCTTCGGCCTTTTCACCGACGGCTTTGAACAATTTGATGAATATTATGAAAACGGCTATATCGACCGGGTCGTCACCACGAACCTTACCTACCTCCCGCCGGAGGTTTCCGAAAAGCCGTATTTTGTGGTTGCGGATATGAGTAAATTTGTCGCGCTGATCATTGATTCCTTTAACCACGACATTACTATGAGCTCCGTGCTCGACCCGACGGCGAAGATTCACGCGCTGCTTAAGAAGTATCACAAATAAGCTACTCCTCGCCTCCGCCGGGATCCTCCGTCCCCTCGCCGCGCAGCATCCGTTCCTCCGTAAGCCTCCCGGCCTCCTTCACCGCTTCGCCGTAGCCGGTGAGCGCGGCGAAGGGGGAGAACTGTGCGGCCCGGTCGCCTGCGGACATATGCGGGCGGGAAGAAGATACATGATGCGGAAGGTCTATGATATCGTCATATTGATGGTTCCTGTCAAACCTGTTTCTCATATTCCTCTCCTTAAGCCTTGTGCCCGCCTATCTGCTCATTGCGCTTCATCGTCGTCGCGCCCTCCTGGAGATTCATCCCTTTCAGGAGTGCGTTCTTCCCATATTTTTTCTTAACGCTTAGGACCGCCCGCTGCAGCTGCTTTTCCCGCATGAGCGCCTCTTCTTCTTTTCTGCGCTCTTCCCCGCGTTTCTCATAATCCGTAAATAAATCAAGCTGCTCCCATGCGCCCGTCTCCACGGCTTCTTCTTCCCGCACGACATGGTTCGCCGCAAGATACATCCTCCTGATCAGAAGCTTTGGATTCACGATCCGGTCAAAAAGCCGCATGGCCGCCTCCGTCATCAATCTTGCGGAGGAGGTCTGCCGCCCCAGATTTTCCGTTCCCTGCGCGTGCTTTGGGATCCTTCTCCCATAGCGGTCCGCCACTACGGCGCCTTTATATTTCTTCCGTATTTCCTGATTTTCCAGATTCTCTTTGTCGTACCCCACTGTCAGCACAAGCTGATCCGTATACAGCCCCTTCTCCACCAGATCAAGAGCCAGGAGATCCGTCATTTCCCGCAGGATGAGCCTCGCGCCCTCACAGTCATAGGGGCGCGGAAGCACCTGCCCGGAGCTTAAGCTGTTCGTACTCGGCCTGTATGCCTTGATATCGGCAATCGTGCAGGGCTCCCAGCCCCACGCGTGGTCGATCAGAAGCTCCGCGTTCACCCCGAACAGCTTATAGAGCAGATCCTCGTTATAGAAATCTCCCGGCTTTCCCAGGGAACACCGCGCGATATCCCCCATGGTATACAGGCCATTTTCCTTAAGCTTCCTTTCATAGCCCTTTCCGACCCGCCAGAAGTCCGTAAGCGGCCTGTGATTCCAGAGGAGACGGCGGTAAGTCCTCTCACTCAGCCTGACAATGCGCACGCCGTCCTTGTCAGGCTTGATATGCTTCGCCACAATATCCATCGCGACCTTGCACAGATAGAGGTTTTCCCCGATCCCCGCCGTCGCCGTGATCCCGGTCGAGCGCAGGACGTCCTGTATCATCGTCACCGCAAGCTGGCGCGCCGTCATCTGGTATGTGCCAAGATAATGTGTGACATCCATAAACACCTCGTCGATCGAATAGACGTGGATGTCCTCCGGCGCGATATATTTCAGGTAAATCTGATAGATGCGCGTGCTGTATTCCATATAATACGCCATCCTCGGCGGCGCCGTGATGTAGGATAAAGACAACTCCTTTGCTTTCTGCACGACCTCAAAAAGCCTCGCCCTCCCGGAGATGCCGCAGGCTTTAAGGGATGGCGAGACCGCGAGGCAGATGGTCTTCTCCGTACGGCTTTCATCCGCGACGACAAGATTTGTCGTCAGCGGATCCAGCCCGCGCTCCACGCACTCGACGGACGCATAGAA
>CAZFSW010000195.1:0-2955 GCA_964521655.1 uncultured Dorea sp. | reverse complement strand
CAAGAGAACCATAAGGAAAAAGAAGCGGTAAAAGCGGATCTGGCAAAAGTATTTTCGCTCAGCGCACAGGAAGCGGGACGCCTTGTGGATACTTACTGGGACACGATATGACCGTGTGCAAATAGGAGCATGTTTTCATACATGTTAAAAAGGGGGAAAATAGGTAATTGATGAAACCAGTGAGTATTTCCCCGGATTATTTAGAAAGTGATATATAAGGAAAAGAAGAAAAGATTATGCAGTTGGCGTAATCCATCAAAATTAAATACAATAACAGCATTAGGGCATATAGAAAAACCGAAATTTGGTTTGAAAGCTATATGCTCTATTTTTTTGCCATTAGGGAGGAACCATGAGCGACAACATTCAAGCAAACGCCACGGGGCGATCGACGCCCTGTAGCAAAAGAAGATGTTGGCGTCAAATCCTATTTGCCCTCAACATTTTTCTGATACAAGTACCCAAAGCATGGAGAATAAGCGAAAATGCGTCATTCCCCAAGACTTTATCCGATTTTTTTCCAAAGCCAAATTTTTTTTGCGTCAAGACGGTTCTTAAGACATCGGGACTTTATAATGAAGAGTACTATAAAGATAGTCTAACTAAATAATCTGGCTGACAAGCAGCAGAAGGGCAGCCCGCCGCCGATGATGGCAATGCGGATTTTTTGGCTTGGGGAAGAGAATTTCCGCGGATTTATAGATGGGCAGGGCGGCTTCCCAAAGAAGACAGGGGGACGGATATATGGCGGCGCAGGCAGAAAGAAGTCTTTACATAGGATATCCAAATGGTGTTGTCATATGCATCGACAAGTCCCGCAACATGGATCTGGAGGGCAGGATATATCATTTTTACAAAAAAGATTATTCTGCGTTTTACAACATAGAAACGATGCTTTTAAGCATGGATCAGCTTTTTGATACGCTGAATTTCCCAATGCGGGGGAACCGCTTCCGAGGTTTCGGAGGGAAAGACGCCAGCAGCGGCCACGGCCAGGAAGATGCCAGCGGCTACAAAGGGAAAGACGCCAGCAGCGGCCACGGCCAGGAAGATATCAGCGGCTACAAAGGGAAAGACGCCAGCGGCGGCCACGGCCAGGAAGATGCCAGCGGCTACAAAGGGAGAGACGGCGTCAGCGGCCACAGCCAGAAAAATACCAGCAGCTACGGAGGGAAAGACGCCAGCGGCGGCAGCAGCTATAGCCAGAAAGACAGTGGCGCCAGCCGCCGCACAAGGCAAGACGGCAGCGGATACGGACGGAAAGAGATGAAAAAAATCATGGATGAAAAAGAAGTATTGAGAAATCATGGGGAGCTTGGCACCTTTATTGTCCGGGTACAGCACAGGCAGCATAGTAGCTGGCAGGGCACGGTGACATGGGTAGAGGAAAATAAGATCGCCCCGTTCCGTTCGGCATTGGAGTTGATAAAGCTGATGGACGGAGCGCTCAATGAAGAAGAGGACAGCCAAAAAGAAGCGCCTCCCGAAAGGAACCGGAAAATCGTGTGAAGAGCGGGGGCGGCAGAGATCGTGGAAATGGAGGGAGCTATATTATGAAGTTGATAGAAAGATGGATGGCATTCTGCGTGGCTGTAGTTCTCGTCGGTGGATTGGTACTGAACGGGCTCCATTCTTCTATGTCCGCGAGCGAAACGACGGAAACGACGGAAACGGCGGATACGGCGGCGGATGCGCAGGGTACCCAAGTCGAGACCATGGAAGTGTCAGCGCAGGCTGAGGAAGAGGAAGCAGCGGCGAAAGCCGAGGAAGAAGCAAAGAAAAAGGCGGAAGAAGAAGCCGCGGCACAGGCCGAAGCAGAGGCGAAGCAAAAAGCGGCCGAGGAAGCCGCAGCCGAGGAAGAAAACGAGAAATCCGGGCAGGCTGTGGGTACGGGGGATCCCGCGAAAACTGCGGATAGCGGCGACGTAGGCCAGGCAGGTACTACCGGGACAGAGCAGTCCGGGCTGATCGTGCAGGAAGAAGAAACCGGGGAAGCAGCGGCGCCCTCCGAGGCAGCGACGTTCAAGGAAACCTTTGAGGATGGCGAAGAAGGAAACAAAAATGTGTCGCGTGTCACCGTCGATATCCCAGCCGGGGCATTCGACGCAGGCGTTACGAAGGATGATATCCAAGTAGAGATCAAAGAGCCAAAGGAGGCCAGGGAAAATACATTAAAAGATCTGATGGAAAAGGATCTGGCAGACAACGAAGCGCTTGGCGCCTATCTCCTGTATGACATAAGCTTTCTGGTAAAAGGCAAGGCGGCGGAGCCGACGGAAGCCGTTACGATCACCATCGACAAGATCAAGGCCGGGGGAAGCGCCATTATAATAGAAGAAACAGATACAGCGAAGTGCTTTTCTTACACCCCGGCGGATGAGGCTGCGGGGCAGAAGGAAGCCCTCACGGAGATCGTGGACCGGGCAGAGCTGATCAAGAAGCTGAAGGATGCAGGCAAGAGTACGGACAATATAGATGAACAGTACGACCTGTCCGAGATCACCGTAGACGACAAGAGCGGCGCGGTGGACAGCATCCAGATGGAAGGGACTAAGGCAACCATCTATGGATTTTCTATAACGGAGGAGAAAAAAGAGGAAGCTGTGGCCGGAGAGGAAGAGCCGGGCGCGGATGAGGATGCGGAAGCAAATGAGGAGGAAAATGAGAACGGAAATGAGGAAGGAAATGAAAAAGGAAATGAAGACGGGGAAAACGGCCTGCGCTCGTTTGGCTACGGGGACGGCGAAGTAACCATCAAAGTAAGCGAAGTGACGGCGGGGGCGATCCCGGAGAGCGTGGAATCGGTAGAAGTCCTTCCTATTATAAATAAGGGGGACACAAAGGAGCAGTACGAAGAAGTAAAAACCCGGCTGGAAGACAAGGCGGCAAAGGAAAGCTATGAGATCGCCGGGTTCCTCGCGTATGACATCACCCTCGTGGACGCGGACGGCCAGG
>CAZFSW010000194.1:0-2988 GCA_964521655.1 uncultured Dorea sp. | reverse complement strand
TAAAGCTGCCGCAAAGGAGAGCAAAGCCGCCGGAGGGCCCGTAGGGGAAGATATGCCGGACGGCGCGCAGAAGAAAGCGAAAAAGGGCGGAGAGTAGCATATGACGGCCGAAGAGAAGGAGGATCTCTTAAAGCGCGCGAAGCTGCGCGCCATGCGTCTTCTGAATGATATGGGGCGCACCGAAGCGCAGCTTCGCACGAAGCTTGAGCGGGACGGCTACCCCGGAGACGTCACGGAAGCAGCGGTTGCCTACGTGAAGTCCTTTGGCTATGTGGACGATCTGAACTATGCGAGGAATTTTATCGAATGCCGCAAGGACAGGAAAAGCCGGAGGGAGCTTGTGTTCCTGCTAAAAGGGAAGGGGATTTCCGGGGAGCATATCGAACAGGCGTTAGCGGATTGTTATGAGCGGGAAGATGGCGTCCTCGCGATTGAGAATCTTATGAGGAAACGGCATTTTAATCCCGCTGCGGTGTCTTATCAGGAGAGGCAGAAGTTTATGGCATATCTGGCCCGCAAGGGTTTTTCCTGCGACGAGGCGCGCCGCGCCTTGAAAAATACAGACCGGGAGGAAGGATTATGGTAAAAGCAGTAGTAGGGGCAAACTGGGGAGATGAGGGCAAGGGCAAGATCACGGATATGCTTGCCAGAGAAGCGGATATTATTATCCGCTTCCAGGGAGGCGCGAACGCCGGACACACCATTATCAACAATTACGGTAAATTTGCCCTGCACACACTGCCGTCGGGCGTGTTCTACAGCCATACGACAAGCGTTATCGGCAATGGCGTGGCTTTGGACGTGCCTGTGTTCTTTCAGGAGATCCAGTCTATCGTGGAACGGGGCGTGCCGATGCCGAAGCTTCTCGTCTCCGACCGCGCGCAGATGGTGATGTCCTACCACAAGAAGCTTGACGCTTACGAGGAGGAGCGGCTGGGCGGCAGATCCTTTGGCTCGACAAAGTCGGGCATCGCCCCGTTTTACTCTGATAAATATGCCAAGATCGGCTTTCAGGTGAGCGAGCTGTTTGACGGGGCGCTTCTGAAGGAAAAGGCCGCGAGGGTCGCGGGGCAGAAGAACGTGCTGCTTGAGCATCTCTACCACAAGCCGCTGATCGACCCGGAAGAGCTCTACGAGGAGCTTTTGGGATATAGAAAGATGGTGGAGCCGTTTGTGTGCGATACTTCGCGCTTCCTTTATCATGCGTTAAAGGAAGGGAAGGATATCCTGCTGGAGGGGCAGCTTGGTTCCCTGAAAGACCCGGACCACGGCATCTACCCGATGGTGACGTCTTCCTCCACCCTGGCGGGCTACGGCGCGGTGGGCGCGGGGATCCCGCCTTATGAGATCCAGAAAATCATCACAGTATGCAAGGCGTATTCCAGCGCGGTGGGCGCGGGGGCGTTTGTCAGCGAGATCTTTGGCGAGGAGGCGGATGAGCTCAGGAAACGCGGCGGCGACGGCGGCGAGTTCGGGGCGACGACGGGGCGGCCGAGGCGCATGGGCTGGTTTGACTGCGTTGCGTCCAGATACGGCTGCAGGCTGCAGGGAGCGACGGATGTGGCGTTTACCGTGGTTGACGTGCTCGGCTATCTGGATGAGATCCCGGTGTGCGTGGGCTACGAGATAGACGGGGAGGTCACGACGGATTTTCCGCCGACCTATCTGCTTGAAAAAGCGAAGCCGGTGCTTCAGTCCCTGCCGGGCTGGAAATGCGATATCCGGGGCATCCGGACGTATGAGGAGCTGCCGGAGAACTGCCGGAACTATATTGAATTTATAGAGCGGGAGATCGGTTATCCGATTACGATGATTTCTAACGGGCCGGGGCGGGAGGATATTATCTACCGAAAAAAATAATGATTTTTTAAGAAATATTCCATACCACGTACACATTTATCTCTCATACTACACCTACGCTGAAATTTATACTCGCGAACGAAATTAGCTGCTGTCTCTCATTGCCCGCCGCAGTATATGCGGTTGCGCGAGACATCTGCCTGCGGCAAATATTAAGTGTAACTAATATAGCATACATCAGGAGATCTGCTAATATAATAATAAGGCGGGAGTATCATAAGGGCGGGTCCTCTTTCTGCGGCGGAGGGAAGGGCCCGGAACGGAAACGGAGGTATTTGTGATGAAGCAGAAGAATAAATCCAGCGACACGAAAGCAATGACTATGGAAGAATACCTGACCAGAAGGAAAGAAATCAGAAGCAGGGAACGGGACAAGGAAAGAGGAGAGCCGATGCCAGGCGTCTCAGCATGGGCGGCGGCAGAACTGAATATATAGAAGGAGTATCAAAAGATGAGCGCTACATTGTTGGAGCAGTGGAGGAGTCTCGCATATAATGAAAATGCGGACAAAGGGCAATTAAAGAGGTTCTGGGAGAGCTATTTCCAGATTGAAAAGGAAATCTATGAAAAGCTTCTGGACAACCCGCAGGAGGAAGTGAAGGGGACAGTGCGGGAGCTTGCAGAGAGATACGGACAGGAGGTCCTCACGATGGTGGGCTTCCTGGACGGGATCAATGAGAGCTTAAAAGAGGCGAACCCCATCGAGACGATGGACGAGGATACGCCTGTAAGCCTTGCGTTTGACAAGGAGAAGCTCTATAAGAATATGGTTGCCGCAAAAGCGGACTGGCTGTACGGGCTTCCCCAGTGGAAGAAGATTTATTCCGAGGAGGAGCTAAAGAGGCTCTATAAGGAGCAGAAGGAGTCCGGGACGATCCGCAAAGAGAAGAAGATCGGCCGCAATGACCCGTGCCCGTGCGGTTCCGGCAAGAAGTATAAGAAGTGCTGCGGCAGATAAACCGTCTGCCAACGGCCTGTGAAGGAGAAGACATTTCATAATGGAACTTAAGAAATATAGACGGAAAGTACAGTATTATGAGACTGACCAGATGGGAATCGTGCATCATTCCAACTATATCCGCTGGTTCGAGGAGGCGCGCCTCGACGTGATGGAACAGATGGGGCTTG
>CAZFSW010000193.1:0-2989 GCA_964521655.1 uncultured Dorea sp. | reverse complement strand
GTGTGTGCGTGCCGCGCATCCGTAAGCTCGCGGACTGGGCGGATTACCTGCGGGATCTGGGGATCGATGCGGTTCTTTTGAACCCGGTTTTTGAATCCGACCGCCACGGCTACGATACCCGTGATTTCAGATCCATTGACTGCCGCCTCGGCACGAATGAGGATTTCGCGTATGTCTGCAAAAAGCTGCATGAGCATGGGATCCGGGTCGTGCTGGATGGGGTGTTCAACCATGTGGGACGCGGTTTCTGGGCGTTTCAGGACGTGCGGGAGAAGCGCTGGGAATCCCCATATAAAGACTGGTTCCATATCAGCTTTGACGGGAATAGCTGCTATGATGACGGCTTCTGGTATGAGGGCTGGGAAGGCCACTTTGAGCTTGTGAAGTTAAATTTACGGAATCCGGCGGTCGTCGATTATCTTCTGGACTGCGTGAGGTTCTGGGAGGAGGAGTTTGACATAGACGGGCTGAGGCTTGATGTGGCATACTGCCTTGACCATGATTTTATGAGGAGGCTGCGCTCCTACACGCAGGGGCTAAAGCCGGAGTTTGTGTTGATCGGAGAGGTGCTCTTCGGGGATTACAACCAGATCGTGAATGACGGGATGCTGCATAGCTGCACGAATTATGAGTGCTATAAGGGGCTTTATTCCAGCTTTAATTCCATGAATCTTTTTGAGATCGCGCATTCCCTGCACCGGCAGTTCGGAGGCGACCAGTGGTGCATTTACCGGGGGAAGCATCTTATGACCTTTGCGGACAACCATGATGTGACAAGGCTTGCCAGTATCCTGACGAATAAGAGACATCTCCCGCTTGCATACGGGCTGTTATTTGGGATGCCGGGGATCCCCTGCCTTTACTATGGAAGCGAATGGGGACAGGAGGGGCAGAAGGCCCCGGATCATGACTATGCGTTAAGGCCCTGCTTTGAGGCCCCGAAGCCCAATGAGCTTACGGAGTATATCAGGCTTTTGATCCGCACCAGACAGGAAAGCGGCGCGCTCTGCGGCGGCGCGTATAAAAATGTGGTGATCCAGAACCACCAGCTCATCTTTGAGCGGCGCACGGAGGAGGAACGTGTGCTTGTGGCGGTGAATGCGGCGGACTACCCTTATACCGCGCGCCATCAGGAGCTTGAAGGGGAATTTACAGATTTGCTGACGAAAGAGGCGGTAACGCTGGCAGGTGAGGCAGAGCTTTCGCCGTATAGCGTGCAATATCTGAAAATGGCGCTGTAGGAAGCAGATAAAGGATCAGGGAGAACGATGAGAAGAAAAGAACTGGCGTTAGAAGTGATTGAGAGGCTAAAGAAGGAATACCCGGAAGCGGAATGCACACTGGATTACGATGAGGCGTGGAAGCTTTTGGTGAGCGTGCGCCTGGCGGCCCAGTGTACGGACGCAAGGGTAAATGTAATCGTAGAGGAGCTTTACGCGAAATATCCGGATGTAAACGCTCTTGCCGGGGCCGAACCCGCCGATATCGAGGCGATCGTAAGGCCGTGCGGGCTGGGGAAAAGCAAGGCGCGCGACATCAGCGCGTGCATGAGGATATTGAAGGAGAAATATAACGGGAAGGTGCCGGAGGATTTTGACGAGCTTTTGAAGCTCCCGGGAGTGGGGAGAAAGAGCGCGAACCTGATTATGGGAGACGTGTTCGGCAAACCGGCGATCGTGACGGACACTCATTGCATCCGGCTGTGCAACCGCATCGGGCTTGTGAAGAATATCAGGGAGCCGAAGAAGGTAGAGATGGAGCTTTGGAAGATCATCCCGCCAGAGGAGGGGAACGGCTTCTGCCACCGCCTTGTCTGGCACGGGAGGGACGTCTGCACGGCAAGGACGAAGCCGCACTGTGAGAAATGCTGCTTAAGCGATGTGTGCAGGAAAGAAATATAGATGTTATAGCAGGGGAGAGAAGCGCATATGGAAAAGCTGAAAAATGCACTGGATCACATTTTTATTGACGGCTTAAGCGCGATGGCACAGGGGTTATTTGCAACGCTTATCATTGGGACGATCATCCAGCAGATAGGGACGCTGATCGGCGGCTCTGCCGGGGATATGGTATTTGTCATCGGGAAGGTGGCGGCGTCCCTGACGAGCGCGGGAATCGGCGCGGCTGTGGCCTACAGGTTCAAGGAGAGCCCGCTTGTGGTGGTATCGGCGGCGACGGCGGGCATGGTGGGCGGATTCGCGAGTAAGCTGCTCGCGGGGACGGTGCTTGCCGAGGGGTCGATGGTCTATGCAGGGCCGGGTGAGCCGCTGGGGGCGTTCATCGCGGCGTATGTCGCGATTCTTTTCGGGCATCTTGTTTCCGGGCGGACGAAGGTGGATATCCTGGTCACGCCGCTTGTCTCCATCGGGACCGGCTCTGCCGTTGGGCTGCTCGCAGGGCCTACCATCTCAGGCTTTATGGCTTGGCTTGGCTCGCTCATCAACTGGGGAACAGAGCAGCGGCCGTTTCTCATGGGAATCGTCGTGTCCGTGCTGATGGGGATGATCCTGACGCTGCCGATCAGCTCGGCGGCGCTGGGAGTGATCCTGAACCTGTCCGGGCTTGCGGCGGGTGCGGCGACGATCGGCTGCTGCTGCAATATGGTGGGCTTTGCCGTGGCAAGCTTCCGGGAGAATAAGTTCGGAGGGCTTCTCGCGCAGGGGATCGGGACTTCCATGCTGCAGGTGCCAAACATTGTGAAGAGGCCGGTTATCTGGATCCCTGCGATCGTGTCCAGCGCGGTGCTGGGGCCTGTGGGGACGGTACTCTTACATATGACGAGCAACGCGACTGGCTCCGGCATGGGAACTGCCGGGCTTGTGGGGCAGATCATGACCTGGCAGACGATGATACAGACGGAGCCGGCGGCGGTCGTCCTGGCTAAGATACTGGCGATCCAGATCGTGCTGCCCGCGGTTGTCACGCTCCTGGTTTCGGAGTTTATGAGAAAACGGGGGTGGATACGCCCCGGCGACATGAAGCTGGAGCT
>CAZFSW010000192.1:0-3062 GCA_964521655.1 uncultured Dorea sp. | reverse complement strand
GCGGGCTACATAGGCGACGACATCGAGAGCGTGGTGTCGAAGCTCCTTGCCGCTGCGGATAACGATGTAGAGAAAGCGGAGCAGGGGATCATCTTCATCGACGAGATTGACAAGATCGCCAAGAAGAGGAACACGAACCAGCGCGATGTGAGCGGCGAGTCTGTGCAGCAGGGGATGCTGAGGCTCCTGGAGGGGAGCGAAGTGGAGGTCCCAGTGGGCGCGAACAGCAAGAACGCGATGGTCCCGCTTACTACGGTGAATACGAAGAATATTCTCTTCATCTGCGGCGGGGCGTTCCCCGATCTGGACGGCATCATCAAGGAGCGGCTCACGAAACAGTCCGCCATCGGTTTTGGGGCCGAGCTAAAGGATAAATATGATAAGGATAAGACCATCTTAAGCAAAGTGACCACGGAGGACTTAAGGAAATTCGGGATGATACCGGAGTTCCTGGGGCGGCTTCCGGTGGTATTTACATTGCAGGGCTTGAGCGAGGAGATGCTGGTCAGGATACTGAAGGAGCCGAAGAATGCGATCCTAAAGCAGTACCAGAAGCTTCTGGATCTCGACGAGGTAAAGCTCGACTTTACGGACGGCGCGCTTGCCGCCATCGCTAAGAAAGCGATGGAGAAGGATACGGGCGCGAGGGCGCTTCGGGCGATTATCGAGGAATTTATGCTGGATATCATGTACGAGATCCCGAAAGACGACAATATTGGACAGGTGACGATCACGAAGGAATATATTGAGAATACCGGAGGACCGATCATAACGCTTAGAGGACAGGAAGTGCGCAGGATCGCAAACCACGCATAGGATGGACAGACGCCTCATATACTGGAATAAAGTATATGAGGTGTTTTCTTTATGGCTGTGGACTGTAGAGAGAAAATCCTGTCACAGGATTACAGAGATTTCATTATCCCTGAATATTCCGGCAATATGGAGAGCCTGTTCCCGGAGATCGCGCCGTGTATGCAGCCCGCGGGGTTTGGCTACCGCATTGTCTATGTCAGCGCAGAGGATGTGCCGGAGCTTACGCTTGAACGGTACGGGTACAGCAGCATCCCCGGATGCTACGCGCTGACGGATCTGGATGCGCTAAATAAGACTGGCATCAGTGCGGTGCAGAATTATCCGACCCTGCAGCTTCAGGGAAACGGGATCCTGATCGGTTTTGTCGATACCGGGATTGATTATCAGAACAGGGTCTTTCAGGATGCGGGCGGCAGGACAAGGATCGCCGCCATCTGGGATCAGACTGTGCAGAGCGGGCCGCTCCCGGAGGGCTTCGCATATGGGAGCGAGTATACAAGAGAAATGATCGACGAGGCGCTGCGCCTGGAGAACCCGCTGGACGCCGTGCCGAGCGTGGACTCCAGCGGGCATGGGACCTTTGTGGCGAGCGTGGCGGCGGGGAGCGAGGATGTGGCAAACCGGTTCCTGGGGGCCGCGCCACAGGCGATGCTTGCGATGGTCAAGTTAAAGGAGGCAAAGGACTATCTCAGAGAATTCTACATGATACGCGGCGGCGCGGCCTGCTATCAGGAAACTGATATTATGCAGGGCTTATATTATCTAAACGGGCTGGCGAAGAAGCTGGATATGCCGCTGGTGATCTGCCTCGCGCTGGGGACGAACTTCGGCGGGCATAACAGCACGACGCTTCTTTCAAAGGTGCTGGGGAGTTATGCGAATGTCCTTGACCGCTGCGTTGTCATCGCGGGAGGAAACGAGGCGAATGAGCGGCATCATTATTTTGGCGTGCTGGAGACGGGGGCTTCCAGAGAAGTGGAAATACGGGTGGAGAGAGGAGGCACGAGCTTTGCGGCGGAGCTGTGGACGACACTTCCCAATGTCGTGACTGCCTATATCGTCTCACCGTCCGGCGAGAGAAGCCCGTCTATCTCCATCCGGCAGGGAAGCAGGTTTCGCTTCATATTTCCATTTGACCAGACGAAAGTGGAGATTGAGTACCGCCTTTTCGGGCTTAACAATGACTCACAGCTTTTATTCTTCCGCTTTGACAAGCCGTCGCAGGGGATCTGGCGGATCGGGGTAGAACCTGTGCGCGTCTCGGACGGAGAGTTCCACATCTGGCTTCCGGTGAAGGAATTCTTAGACGGAAATGTGTATTTTCTGGAGGCAAACCCGGACGACACCCTGACGGAGCCCGGAAGCACATGGGGCGCGATTACTGTTTCTTTTTACAATGCAGCAGACAATAGTGTTGATATTAATTCTGGGAGGGGTTATACTAGAAACAGGTTGATCAAACCTGATTTTGCCGCGCCGGGGGTGCAAGTGACCGGTGCGGGGACGGGCGGGAGATTCGTAGCGCGCAGCGGTTCGAGCGCGGCGGCGGGGCTTACCGCAGGTGCTTCGGCGCTGATCATGGAATGGTTTTTGCAGCAGCCAGGAACGCTTGGCATCACGACCAGCCAGGTGGCGAACATCATCCTGCTGGGAGTGGGACAGGAGGTGCTTCCGGCATACCCGAACCGAGAGTGGGGATACGGGACGGTGGACGTCTACCAGTCGCTGGACCGTCTGCGTACTTTGTAGATGCTTCACGGAACCATAATGGGGGAATCGGCTGCCGTGCCTGCACGGGTGGGCATTTGACAGGTATTCCGATTGAGGCGCCAGCCGGAATGGAAATATCAATACACACAGAGAAAAGGAGAAAAAGCGATGGCAGATTTTTTTGAGGGACTGGGAAAACGGATCAGCGATGTGGCGGAGGATATCGGCAAAAAGGCGGGCGATACCATTGAGACAGAGAAGCTTAAGAGCCAGATACGCTCTTTGAAGCGCGCCAATGCAAGAGACCTCCAGGAAATCGGGCAGATGGTATACGACAGGTTCCGCGAGGGAGAGATCGCCGGCCTTGATTATACCGCGCTCTGTGAGGCGGTGGAAAAGAGAGAGGAAGAGGTGAAGGAGCACGAGGAGGAGATCCGCAAAATCCAGGAGGCTGCACTGTGAAGCCTGCGCGGGCAGGCAGCCTGTTTCTGATGCTTGTGTGCGCAGACATGGGCGTCAGGCAGTATATTGAGGAC
>CAZFSW010000191.1:0-3074 GCA_964521655.1 uncultured Dorea sp. | reverse complement strand
TGGAAATTTTTTGTCACATTTTGTTTACAATTAATTTTCTTTTTCAACACATTTTCATCACACTTTCTGCGTATACTATAATTGTTCGAAAGAACAAATAATTTTCTTTTTCATAACTTTTTCCTCAGGACTGCAGCCTCCCAATTGCAGTCCTTTTAAATTGTCTACAACTTCTTGGATTTCTCCGTCGCCGCCCGGATGCACTCCATGACCGCGCCGCGCATGCCGCCCTTTTCAAGAGCCTCGCAGCCCTCAATCGTCGTCCCGCCGGGAGACGTCACCATATCCTTAAGCTGTCCGGGATGGATGCCCTGCTCCAGAATCATTTTCGCTGTCCCGAGGCAGGTCTGCGCCGCGAGGCGGTACGCGGTAGCGCGCGTAAGCCCCTGCTTCACCCCTCCGTCCGCCATCGCCTCGATGAACATCGCGACATACGCCGGGCCTCCGCCATTGAGCGCACAGGCGGCGTCGATCAAATGCTCCGGCACCATCTCGATAATTCCGATTTTTTCATAAATCGCCTTTGCCGTCTCTAATTCCTCTTCTGAAAAATCATTATCCGAACAGATTGCGAACGCGCCCTCAAAGACCATTGCGGGCGTGTTAGGAAGCAGCCGGAGGATTCTTGGGCTTCCATCGATCATTTTCCTAAGCCGCTCCACCGTAACGCCCGCCACGATGGACATCAGAGCCTTCCCATCCAGCGCTTTCCCGCATTGCGACAGCGCCTCCGCCGCATTCTGCGGCTTCACGGCAAGCAGGATGATGTCGCTCTTTGCGCAGACATCCTCGTCATCCCTTGCAAGGTTTACGCCCCATTTTTCCGCTTTTTCTATCATTTCCGGGTTAATGTCATAGACAAATGCACACTCCTTCGGCAATACGCCGCTTTCCAGCGCGCCGTATAAAATCGCGCCTCCCATGTTGCCGCAGCCGATAATACCAATCTTTTTTGTAATCATAATTCTCCTTTCATGGACATAGCGTTCCCGCATATGCCGAGTCTTGATTCACGATTTATCTTGTCCTTAAATGTTCTTCCCATGCCTTTTGTATATTTTCCGGTTTCTCCAACAGTAACTTTGTTCCTTCCGCCATACACCGCGCCGCATACAGCATCCCCTTATGCCCGATGCTCATCCCCGCCTGCTTTGCCGCTGCGGGATGGTGCAGCGGAGTCCCTCTGCACATAGTAGCGGCGCTTAAGGTGATGAGCGGGACAGTGTGGCTTACCTCGGAGGCGTCTGTGCCGATAGAGATCGGCACGGGCTCGTCCTCTAACGGTTCCAGCCCGGTAAAATATACTCCGTCATTTGCAAGGCCCGCCTCTTCTGTGATTTCTTCTGCAAAATGAATCTCCTCCTCCGTGTACTGCGGGACCGGAACGCGGGTCATCGCCTCGTAATAGATCTCTGCAAGCGTGCGGTTTACCTTCATTTCCTTACAGCTCCCCACAAGCTCGATCTCTACGGTTGTGCCGGTCATCAGCGCAGCGCCTCTCGCGCAGTCATCCACCCGGCGGCTCGCATCCTCTGTCCTCTCCCGCTTGGAGGAGCGGATGAAATAATTCGTCTTCGCGTAGTCCGGCACGACATTGGCAGGAATACCATTGTCCACATAGGCATAATGCATCCGCACATCGCCCGGCACATGCTCGCGGAGGTAATTGACCCCGATATTCATAAGCTCCGCCGCGTCCAGCGCGCTCCGCCCTGTCTCCGGTGATTTGGCGGCATGGGCGCTGACCCCGTGGAATATGTAGTTTTTTATGTCCTGGGACTGCCAGACGTCGTTGCTCACGCGGTTTCTGTCGAAGGGATGCCACATGACCGCCACATCCAGATCATCGAAGATACCCTGCTCATTCATGACGATTTTCCCGGACATGATTTCTTCTGCGGGACAGCCGTATACACGGAGGACGCCGGGCGTTTTATGTTCCTCCATATCGGCCTTCAACGCGCACGCCGCGCCGCACACGGCGGTTCCCAAAAGATTGTGGCCGCAGGCGTGGCCGAGCCCGGCCAGTGCATCATACTCCGCAAGGAAGCCGATGACGGGAGGCGCGCCCTGTCCCGCGCCGCGCACGCCGCCCGGGCTTTCCCAGACGGCTGTAAATGCCGTCTCTATGCCCGCTGTCTTATATGTGACCGCAAATCCCTGCTTCTCCAAAAACTCTGCAAGATACCGGGAGGATAATATCTCCTTGTATGCTGTCTCCGGATGCCGGAAGAGATAATCCGCCGTCTGGATAAGCTCGCCCTCATGCGAGGAAAGCCATTCTGCGATGACGTTCTTTTTTATCTTTTCATCATAATTTGTCTGCTCCTCTGCCATGCCCGCTATCCTCACTGCCTTTGTCAATCCGTTTTCGCTGCATTCCTGCCCGGCTCATCTCCCGCCGCTTCCTCATTTGCCGGATATACCCCGTCCAGCGCGTCCAGGTATTCCTGCCCGAACAGCTCCACATAATCCCGGAGCGCAAGCTCTACCGCCTTTTCCCCGTCCGCTCCAAGCTCCTCCTTAAGCGTCCTGCTGATCGTATGCTTCAGGTGCGCCGTATGAAAGTTAAAATCCTTCATGCAGGACGTCCCAAGCTCTTTTTTCTTGCGCGCCAGCTCCTCCTTCTCTTCCTCGGAAATGGGATGTCCCCAGTCAAATTCACATCTCTTTCCTCCAAAGCTTAAGGAGGTCGTCGTCGGCGTACAGACAAAATCCGGGCAAAAGCCCTGATACACCGCATTGTCCACATTGATGCAGTATAATTTCCCATATTCCAGAAGCCCGTGCTTCTTCCAGGCGTCGCACCACGCACACTTCGCGATGTAGGTCTGAAGCGTCGGCTCCGTGCGAAGTATGCCAAACTCCATCTGCCCGTCATAGTCCGGCCTCCACTCCCCATACGCCTGATTGGTCATCGTCGTCAGCGCGTCGCCGTGCGCCAGTGCATTTTCCGCCATGCGCGCGCCACGCTCCCGGCCATATCTCGTCATGCCGGTGAGGATCGCTTCCTCGCCCTTTTCTGCGCACAGCGTCACTGCGTATTTCGCAAACAGGGCAAATAACACCGCATG
>CAZFSW010000190.1:1254-3104 GCA_964521655.1 uncultured Dorea sp. | reverse complement strand
CGCCCGTCATATTTCTGTTCGCAGTATTTGCAGCGGTAGACTTCCTTTTCCGGGTCTGTGAGCACGAATACATGGTCTAGGCCCTGCTCAATGGAGGTGATGCAGCGCGGGTTGCGGCAGCGTATGATGTTGCGTATCTCCTTCGGCAGCCGGAGGCATTTCTTTTCTACAACCTTCTCGTCTTTCACGATATTTACGGTAATATTATGGTCGATGAAGCCGAGGACGTCCAGATCCATGAAGTCAATCGGGCATTCGATTTTCATAATGTCCTTCTTGCCCATCTTGCTGCTCTTCGCGTTCTTGATGATCGCTACGCAGCAGTCCAGCTTATCCAGATGCAGATATTTGTAAATGTCCATGCTGCGCCCCGCCTGTATGTGGTCGAGCACAAAGCCTTCGGAGATGCTCCCGACGTTCAGTGTGTTTTTAACCATATTTCATTTCCTCCTATGCTTCCAGATTCAAAAGTGTCATGATGAGCGCCATGCGGATATATACGCCGTACTGCGCCTGCCTGAAATAAGCCGCCCTGGGGTCTTCGTCCACCTCGACGGATATCTCATTGACCCGCGGGAGCGGGTGGAGCACGTACATATCCTCCGGGGCAAGCTCCATCTTCCGCGCGTCCAGAATGTAGAAGTCCTTCATGCGCACGTAATCCTCCTCATTGAAGAAACGCTCCTTCTGCACGCGGGTCATGTATAAAAGATCCAGCGCAGGGAGCGCGTCCTCAAGCCGCACGACTTCCTCATAGTCGATGTGCTGCCGGTCAAGCACGTCGGTGCGTATGTAGCCTGGGATCTTCAGTTCTTCCGGTGAAATGAGTACGAATCTTACATTAGGATAACGGACAAGCGCGTGAATCAGAGAATGGACGGTACGCCCGAATTTTAGATCGCCGCAGAGGCCGATGGTGATGTTATCAAGTCTTCCCTTTAAGGACCGGATGGTTAACAGATCGGTCAGCGTCTGGGTCGGATGCTGATGTCCTCCGTCCCCGGCGTTGATGACGGGAATCGTAGCATGCCTGCTTGCGACCAGTGCGGCGCCCTCTTTGGGATGGCGGATCGCGCAGATGTCAGCGTAACAGGAAATGGTGCGGATGGTGTCGGCAACGCTCTCCCCCTTTGCTGCGGAGCTGGAATCCTCCGAGGAAAAACCGAGGACGCTGCCTCCTAAGTTCAGCATCGCCGCCTCGTGGCTTAACCTCGTCCGGGTGCTCGGCTCATAGAATAAGGTGGCGAGCTTTTTGCCGTCGCACACGTGGGAATATTTCTGTGGATTGCTTTCAATGTCTCCTGCCAAATCCATTAGCCGCTCCAATT
Organism: uncultured Dorea sp.; assembly: GCA_964521655.1. Lineage (GTDB taxonomy): Bacteria > Bacillota > Clostridia > Lachnospirales > Lachnospiraceae > CAPEBR01. Next base: position 1,776 of record CAZFSW010000190.1, on the reverse strand, counting down.
CTTCCACAGAAAAATCCAGCGGACTCATCAAATGTCTCATAAAACCCTCCTTACATAGACTGAAAATCTGTCCTGCTATAAAAAATCTCTGTACATCATATAACAATCACAAAAATTTTTCAACGTCTGCAGAGAATTTTTTCAAATACCAGCCCTGCCCCAAACCAGAAAGGGGCGTAGTCAAGCCGGATCAGCCCGCTTACGTTGAGCGGGGCTTTGCTGTAGTCCCACGGGCACGCGCCGTATCTGCGCAGGAAGGAGCCGGTCATATATTCTCCGGCAAAGATGCAGCAGGTGTAGACGCTTCCTCTTAGCATCAGGCTTTTCCCTTTCAGGAGCCTGCACACGGGGGAGAGAAGGCTTGCCATGCCGTAGATGGGGAACATCCAGACAGAGGTGTTCCCCATAAGTTTCGGGTTGTGTTCCTTATAGGAGCGCAGGCCGGTAAAGAGGATCTCCATGCACCAGCCCGCCGTCCCGCAGGTGAGAAAATTATGCTTCATGGTATTAAGTATGGCAAAG
>CAZFSW010000190.1:0-1154 GCA_964521655.1 uncultured Dorea sp. | reverse complement strand
GGCCTTGCATATCAGGAACAGACAGGAGAAGTGGAAAAATGGCATCTTTAGAGGAATTGAGAGTACAGCTTGACGAGGTGGATGCGCAGCTTGTTAAGCTGTATGAAAAGAGGATGGATATCTGCGAGCAGGTGGGGGAATATAAGGTCAGGACAGGCCGGAAGGTTTTTGACCGGCAGCGGGAGAGGGAGAAGCTTCAGGATGTTGCGGAAAAAGCGACGTCGGAGTTTAATAAAAAGGGAGTCAGGGAATTATACGAGCAGCTTATGTCCATGAGCAGGAAGCTCCAGTACCAGCAGCTTGTGAAAGCGGGCGCGCTGGGGAGGCTTCCGTTTATCGAGATCGCCTCCCTGCGGGCACAGGAAGCAAGAATCGTGTTCCAGGGGACGGAGGGCGCTTACGGCCAGGCGGCGATGAAGGAGTATTTCGGGGAGGGCTGCAACAGTTATCATGTGCGGACATTCCGGGATGCAATGGAAGCCATTGAGGAGGGGGCTGCAGATTACGCGGTGCTCCCGCTTGAAAACTCATCGGCGGGCTCGGTCAATGAGGTGTACGACCTGCTGGTGGAATTTGAGAACTATATCGTGGGGGAGATGATCATCCCGATCACGCATACGCTGGCAGGGCTTCCGGGCAGCAGCCTGTCCGACATCAGGCGGGTGTACTCAAAGGCGGAGGCACTTATGCAGACCTCGCATTTCCTTGACGGGCATGGGGACTGGCAGCAGATCAGCGTGGCGAATACCGCAGTGGCGGCGAAGAAGATCTTAGAGGAGCAGGATGTGTCTCAGGCTGCCGTGTGCAGCGCGTATGCCGCGCAGGTTTACGGACTGCAGATCCTTGAGGATGGGATTAACGACGAGAAAAATAATTCGACGAGGTTTATCGTGGTGACGAACCAGAAGGTGTTCCTTAAGGGGGCGTCGAAAATCAGCATTTGCTTTGAACTGCCGCACGAGAGCGGCTCGCTCTACCACCTGCTGTCGCATTTTATTTACAATGACCTAAATATGACGAGGATCGAGTCGAGGCCTGTGGAAGGGCGGAGCTGGGAGTACCGGTTTTTCATTGATTTTGAGGGGAATCTGGAGGACGCGGCGGTGAAGAACGCGATCCGGGGGCTGCGGGAAGAGAGCCGGAGGCTTAAGATA
>CAZFSW010000189.1:0-3140 GCA_964521655.1 uncultured Dorea sp. | reverse complement strand
GGCGGCCTGTACGCTCGTTCTGGAAAATGTGTAGCTGATGATCCCGCTCTCGGTGGCTGACGCCAATGCTATGGAAAATGGGATGAGCCATCCAATTATAATGACTGCCGCGGCAAGCTCTGTCTTCCACCGGTCAAACTGGCACAGGTGAAGCTCTTCGTCTGTGGCGGCGCGGCCCGCCGTGGCCGTAAGCCACACGATGCAGGCCAAAAACAGCGCAAGAGACAGTAGCACGCACAGCCCGTTCGCCTTTGCCGCGCCGCCAGAGACGTATGTCTCATACAGCTTATTTTCCGTGTAGAACGTATCGTGGATGGGATAATCCGTATCTACTGCCGCAGCGAACAGGAAATCATCCGCGCCCGCGCCGCTTTTTTTTACCATATCCTGCCATTCGGATTCATCAATATCCATATCCGTCGTAAAATCAGCAAGCTTCGGCGCGGTTATCACGTATCTTCCGAGGGCTTTCATCTTCTCGACACTTGCGGCAAACTCCCCGTAGGATGCGTATTCCTGCCTGTTCGTGTAAATGCGCTCGTCTTCCAGGTCTGCGTAGAGATAGGAAAAGTTCGTGTCGCCCTCTTCCAGCGGGTACGCGCTGTCGTCCGTATAGCTCTCATAATATTCCCCGATGCCGTAGATTGTATCGTAAAGCTCGCTGTAAGCCTGATCCAGCCTTCCGTTCCATGCCTTCTCCTCGTTGGCAAGATCAAGTAAGCTTTCTGCGCCCAGAGGCGGGTATAGCTCCGGGTAGGCGTCCCCGTCGTACATCCAGTAGTCCGTGTACTGAAGATCCCCGTTTTGCACGAGCTCATTGAATGTCTCCTTATTGGAATAATAGTAGCTTCCGTCCGCTTTTTCGCAGACAACGATCTGCGGCGCTACCGCCTCTGCGCCGTCTTCATTGGCAAGCTGCTGATACCAGCTTATCAGGTCTCCCAGCCGGTAAGAGAATTTTCCGGCGTCCTCCCCTGCTGCTTCGCCATTTTCATAATAAGCATCCACGTCAATCGTCTTGTCCGGGTCGAAAGCCCCGTCCGTCTCAAGGAGCTTTGCCGCCGCAGTCTTTAACAGCGCGTGATAGGCATACTCCTGCATCAGCCCGGAAAATCCGCTGGAGTCGCGGTATTCCTCCGCCATATCTCCTTTCAGCACCTCCGCCCGGATCGCCGGGCTGCTTACGATCCAGATGAAGCCAGCCGCCGCTGTCATTGCCGCGATATGGGCGAGCGCGATAAGCGCCGCCTTTACCAGATTCGTCCTGTACCACTTTTTCCCCATACAAATGCCTCCCTGACTTGTACATCGGTTCATTATGGACCAATGTGCTAATTTTTCTCCAGCTTGTAGCCGATGCCCCAGACCACCTTCAGATACCGGGGCTCCTTCGGGTTGATCTCAATCTTTTCGCGGATATGCCGGATGTGTACCGCCACCGTATTGTCCACGCCGACGGCTTCCTCATTCCAGATATTTTCATAAATCTGCCCGATGGAGAATACTCTCCCCTGATTCTTCATGAGCAGCAGCAGGATCTTATATTCAATCGGCGTAAGCCTCACTGCTTCGCCGTCTACCGTGACCTCCTTTAGCTCGTCGTCGATGGAGATGCCGCCGCAGGTGTACACAGATTTCTTCTCCATGTTCGCCGAGCTCCCAAGCTGCGTATATCTGCGGAGCTGCGATTTTACCCGCGCCACCAGCTCCAGCGGGTTGAAGGGCTTAGTCAGGTAGTCGTCCGCGCCCACATTTAACCCCAGTATCTTATCCGCGTCCTCGGACTTGGCAGACAGGATAATGATCGGCATATTATTCGCCTCCCGGACCTTAAGCGTCGCCCGGATGCCATCCAGCTTCGGCATCATCACATCGATGACCAGAAGGTCGGCCTGCTCCTTGCTAAGAAGCCTCAGCGCCTCCTGCCCGTCGTAGGCCTTTAGCACCTCATAGCCCTCCTGCGTGAGATAGATTTCAATCGCTTCTACGATCTCCTTATCATCGTCGCATACTAATATTTTCGCCATGCTCGCATCACCCCTCTATACTATACAAGAATATCAGGGAATTATTAAGAGCATGGCGAAAAAATTCTTAAGATTTTATGATTTCTGCGCACCAGGCTAAAAGCGCCCTGCCGCTGCCAGGTCCTCTGGCGGGCGCGCGTATCCATCCCCAAACGAGGCAACATTCCGACGAACTAGATGCCAACGAGGGCTAACACGCTCTGGAAAGCCATCGCGCGCAAGCCCTCGTAAGCATCGGATTTCGTCTCCATGAAAAGCGCCTCTGATTGTTTGGGGATGGATACGCGCGCCCGCCAGAGGACCTGGCAGCGGCAGGGCGCTTTTGGCAAGGCGGCGCAGTTATCTGGCGTACCTTATACCCGGATGACCTGCCCGGCGTAGATGAGGTCTGGGTTGGTGATCCCGTTTAGCCGTTGTAATTCTGCCACCGTAGTGCCGAATCTCAGCGCGAGTTCGCTTAGTGTGTCGCCCCACTGCACCGTGTAGAATCTGCCGCCGGAGCTTCCGCCTGATGGGATCCGGATGACTTGCCCGGCGTAGATGAGATTCGGGTTGGCGATGCCGTTGTAGGCGGCGAGAGCCTGGTAGGTCGTTCCATACCGCTCGGCGATCTCGCTTAGTGTGTCTCCCGGCCGGATGGTATACGTGATCTCGCCTCCCGGAGACGGGGAGGGGCCGCCCGGCGTGGAAATCTGCCCTTTCAGCTTGTTAAGCCCTGCGCCGGAGATGACGCTGGCATAGTCATAGTAGGAGATATCCAAGTCCACATTGCCGCTGATTCCCGGCACGCTCCCAGTGCTGGCGTACTGCCACATCCCCAAGTCGCCAAGCCCCGGAGAGGACTGGTATTTGGCGTACCACAGCGCATATTTTGAGCGGAGCGAGGACTCAAAGAAATTATTTAAAAAGTTCTCGTTGCTGTAATACATGGCAAAATATCCCAGTTCCTCCACTCTGGAGCAAAATGCGCCCACGATTGCCGTAGCGAGGGCTGGCGTGACCGTGACCCCATAGGAATTGGCATACTGTACGGAGGCCGATTCAAAATCATAAGCAACGGGATACTGTACTTCAAAGTCCTGCAGCGCCTGGATGCAGTAGTCCGCCTCCTGT
>CAZFSW010000188.1:0-3173 GCA_964521655.1 uncultured Dorea sp. | reverse complement strand
TTACAGGAGATGGACAAAATATTTGCGCAGGAAGGGATAGAGACGGAGACTGTGCGCGTGGGAAGCATGGACATCAGGGGATGCATCGCCTGTCATTCCTGCGCGGAGACGGGCAAATGTGTTTTCGATGACCTGGTAAATGAGACGGCGCCAAAATTTGAGGAATGCGACGGGCTGGTGGTTGCGAGTCCGGTCTATTATGCGTCCGCGAATGCGACGCTGGTTGCGTTTCTTGACCGGCTGTTTTACAGCACGGGTTTTGACAAATCCATGAAAGTGGGGGCAAGCGTGGTCGTGGCGAGAAGAGGCGGGCTGTCCGCGACCTTCGACGAGCTGAACAAGTATTTTACGATCTCCGGGATGCCGGTTGCCTCCAGCCAGTACTGGAACAGCGTCCACGGGAGGACGCCGGGCGAGGCCGCAGGCGATGAAGAGGGGATGCAGACGATGCGCACGCTGGCGAGAAATATGTCGTTTCTGATGAAGAGCATTGCGCTTGGGAAAGATAAATACGGGCTTCCCGAGAAGGAAGCAGCGGTTGCGACAAGCTTTATCCGCTAAGCGGCGCGAGAAATACAAGAGGGGAGGAACGGATGGAAAAGCAAATAGCGATTTTGATCGACGGAGACAATATTTCTGCAAAATATGCGGAATACATTAAGCAGGAGGCATTGCAGTTCGGGAGCGTGAAGATATTCCGGCTGTACGGCTCGGTAAATTCCCAGAATGTAAAGACGTGGTACAAGGTGATGCCGCTTCAGGGGATCGTGCCTGTCCTGCAGATTTCCTATGCGAACGGGAAGAGCATTACGGACCAGGCGCTCACGATTGACGCGATGGATCTTCTGTATACGCAGGACATCGACATTTTCTGCATTATTTCCAGCGACAGTGATTTTACCAAGCTGGTCTATCGCTTAAAGGAGGCCGGGAAGACGGTCATCGGCATGGGCGAGAAGAAGACGAAGGAGGCTCTGGCGAAAGCCTGCGATGAATTTAAGATCCTCGACCTGATCTATAAAGAGGCGAACGACAGGGAGGAGGACGCAAAAGAGGAGGAACAGCCGCAGCAGAAGGAGGAGCAGGCAGCGAAGCCGCAGACGAAGAAGCCAGCGCTGCCTGAGACAGAGGAAGAGGGCGGCGAAGGAGAGGACGAGGAAGAGGAGACGGAGATCAGCATACCGAGCGAGGATGAGGTGATCTCCTACATCTGCCGCTATATGGATTCCTCGGACGAAGAGCAGATCAACCTTGCGGAGATCGGCAGGGTGCTGCAGGGCAAGTATCCCGGATTTGACGCCAGAAATTATGAATATAAGAATATGACGAGGATGATCCGGCATCATTCCCAGTATTTTAAGGTAAATGTGCGCAAGGCCTCCGACGGCACGCACAGGATTGTCTATATCAGTAAAAAAAGTGCTTGACAAACACAGGTGTTCTTGCTACTATTAAAAACAGAACGCGCTCGGTTTTTGAAAATGTGCGTGGAACCATAAAGTGCGGATAATCTGTCCGCTTTGCAGGAGCTCATTTATTTTATCCTGGCGTGCGTGGAACCATGAACTGCGGGAAATGGCGGCGGATCCCGAAAAGGAAAGAGGTGCAGTATGCAGAGAGTTTTTTCACTGATCGTGAATAATGACCCCGGCGTGTTAAGCCGGATATCGGGGCTTTTCAGCAGAAGGGGGTACAGCATCGACAGCATTACCGCAGGAGTGACGGCGGATGTGCGGTTTACAAGGATTACGATTGCCGCCAGCGGGGACGAGCTGATCCTGTCGCAGATTGAGAAGCAGGTGAGGAAGCTGGAGGACGTGATCGAGATTAAGGTGCTCGACCCATCGGATTCGGTCTACCGGGAGCTGATGCTGGTGAAGATACGTGCGGATGCGGCGCAGAGGGTAGAGTTCATCCCGATTGCGGACGCTTACCACGCCAAGATCGTGGACATGGATAAGGAATCGCTCATGGTGGAGCTTAAGGGGACGCAGATGAAGCTCGAATCTTTTCTTGACCTGCTTGACGGCTATGAGATACTGGAGCTTGCGAGGACGGGCATCACGGGCTTAAAACGCGGGATCAAGGATGTGACATATCTTGATTAACTGGTAAAAATAAAATTTATATATACGAGGAGGAATCTTAAAATGGCAAAAATCTATTATCAGGAAGACTGCAACCTGTCGCTCTTGGAGGGCAAGACGATCGCGATCATCGGCTATGGCAGCCAGGGACACGCGCATGCTCTGAACTTAAAGGAGTCCGGCTGCAACGTGATCGTCGGGCTGTATGAGGGCAGCAAGTCCTGGGCTAAGGCAGAGGCGCAGGGGCTTGAGGTCTACACAGCGGCGGAAGCTGCGAAGAAAGCAGATATCATCATGATCCTGATCAATGATGAGAAGCAGGCTGCGATGTATCAGGCTGACATTGAGCCGAATCTGGAGGAGGGCAATATGCTGATGTTTGCGCACGGCTTTGCTATCCATTTCGGGCAGATCGTCCCGCCGAAGAATGTAGATGTTACAATGATCGCCCCGAAAGGGCCGGGCCACACGGTAAGGAGCGAGTATCAGGCTGGAAAGGGCGTTCCGTGTCTCGTGGCTGTAGAGCAGGATGCTTCCGGCAAGGCGCTTGACCTGGCGCTGGCTTATGCGCTTGGGATCGGCGGGGCGAGGGCAGGCGTCCTGGAGACAGATTTCAGGACCGAGACGGAGACAGACCTCTTCGGCGAGCAGGCGGTGCTCTGCGGCGGCGTGTGCGCGCTGATGCAGGCGGGCTTTGAGACATTGGTTGAGGGTGGGTACGACCCGAGGAACGCATACTTCGAGTGCATCCATGAGATGAAACTGATCGTAGACCTGATCTACCAGTCCGGTTTCGCCGGGATGCGTTACTCGATCTCTAACACGGCAGAGTATGGCGATTACATCACGGGGCCGAAGATCATCACGGAGGATACGAAGAAGACGATGAAGAAGATCCTTTCCGATATCCAGGACGGCACATTTGCGAAAGATTGGCTTACGGAGAACAAGATCGGCGCGCCGCATTTCCGCGCTATGAGGAAGAGGGCGGCGGATCATGAGTGCGAGAAGATCGGCGAAGAGCTGCGCAAGCTGTATAGCTGGAGCGACGAGGATAAGCTGGTGAATAACTAAATACTATGGAAT
>CAZFSW010000187.1:0-3205 GCA_964521655.1 uncultured Dorea sp. | reverse complement strand
GGCCAGCGTGATTTGTCATCAAAGAGGAGGCATTATGGAGAGACGAAGAAAAGAAATGGCGGAAATCCTTTCGCAGGAGCGCCTCGCGGAAGGGATATTCAGTATGTGGCTTCAGGCTAAGGCCGCAGAGACGGCGAAGCCGGGGCAGTTCCTTTCTGTCTACACGGACGATGCGGGCAGGCTGCTCCCGAGGCCGATCAGTATCTGTGAGGCTGACGGGGAAAAAGGGCGGCTTCGCATCGTGTACCGCGTGACTGGGGAGCATACGGGGACGGAGGGCTTCTCGCGGATGAAGGCGGGAGACGGCATCCCTGTGCTCGGCCCTCTGGGAAATGGATTCCCCTGTGAAAAAGCGCGGGGGAAACGGGCGCTCCTTTTGGGCGGGGGCGTCGGCGTCCCTCCGCTCCTTGCGCTTGCAGAGGAATTAGAGTACGCGGACAGGCAGATCGTGCTCGGCTACCGGGACGCCCAGACATTTTTGCAAAGCGAGTTTGAGAAAAACGGGAAGGTATACATTTCCACGGAGGACGGAAGCGTCGGGACGAAGGGAAACGTCCTTCATGCAGTGCAGGAATATGGGCTTGAAGCGGATATCCTGTTCGCCTGCGGCCCCGTGCCGATGCTGCGCGCAGTCAGGCAATACGCGAAAGAGCGCGGGCTTTTGTGCTATCTGTCGCTTGAGGAGCGGATGGCGTGCGGGATCGGGGCGTGCCTGGGGTGCGTGTGCCAGTCGGTGGAAAAGGACGCGCACAGCAACGTGCATAACAAGCGCGTGTGCAAGGATGGACCGGTATTTTTGTCTACGGAGGTGGAAATCTGATGGGCGGCAAGAGAAAAGAAGCGGGGAAGCCTGACCTGCGCGTAAATATCGCCGGAGTGGAATGGAAGAACCCGGTGACGGTGGCGTCTGGGACCTTCGGCTCAGGCGCGGAGTTCGCGGAGTTCGTGGACCTGAACCGCCTGGGGGCGGTGACGACAAAGGGAGTGGCAAGCGTGCCGTGGGCGGGGAATCCCACGCCGAGGGTGGCGGAAACCTGCGGCGGGATGATGAACGCGATCGGCCTGCAGAATCCGGGGCTTGACCTCTTCTGCGAGCGGGATATCCCGTTCCTTAAGCAGTATGATACCAGAATCATTGTGAATGTCTGCGGGAGATCTGAGGAGGATTACTGCGCCGCTGTGGAGCGTCTCTCAGAGGAAGCGGTTGATATGCTGGAAATCAACATTTCCTGCCCCAATGTAAAGGAGGGCGGGATCGCCTTCGGGCAGAGCCCGGCGGCGGCTGAGAGGATCACAAGGGCGGTAAAGAGGTACGCGAGGCAGCCTGTGATCATGAAGCTAAGCCCCAATGTGACCAGCATCGCGGAGATGGCGAGGGCTGTGGAGTCCGGCGGGGCGGACGCGGTATCGCTTATCAATACGCTGACGGGGATGAAGATTGATATAGAAAAAAGGACATTTGTGCTGGCGAACCGGACCGGCGGCCTGTCCGGCCCGGCCATCCACCCGGTCGCGGTGCGCATGGTCTACGAGGCGTCGCACGCGGTAGCGCTCCCCGTCATCGGGATGGGCGGCATCTCCTGTGCGGCGGACGCGATCGAAATGCTGCTCGCCGGGGCAGACGCCGTAGCCGTGGGAACGGCGAATTTCCACGACCCTGCGGTGACGATGGAGATTGTGGACGGGATAGAGAAGTATATGGTAAGGCATGGGTTCAGAGAGGTTGCGGAGATGGTGGGGGCTGTTGCCTGACCGCAGCCGTATATTGGCAGCTTCTTATCCTTTCATCGGCTTGATCCGCAGCCGGTAGATGCGCCTCAGCAGGATGCAGGAGAGGAGCAGGGACACAGCCTCGGCAATCGGGAACGCCCACCAGACCGCAGAAAGACCGAACAGTTCCGCGAACGCCCAGGCGACGGGGAGAAGCACCACAAGCTGCCTCGTCGCCGAGGTGATCAGGCTGTATACTCCATTTCCCAGCGCCTGGAAGACAGAGCCCGCGATAATGCAGAACCCGGCGATCGGGAAATGGAAAGAGATGATCCGAAACGCTGGCACGCCGATGGCAAGCATATTCTCCGAGGCGTCGAACAGGTTCTTCAGAAGAAAGCGGGAGCCGAACTGGAAGCACAGGAAGCCGACGATCATGATGGCGATGGAGATACAGACGCTCAGCTTCGCCGTGTCAATGATCCGCTTCTTCTTCCCTGCACCGTAGTTGTAGGCGATGATGGGAGTCATGCCGTTATTCAGCCCGAACACGGGCATGAAGATAAAGCTTTGGAGCTTAAAGTACACGCCGAAGACTGCCGCCGCCGTGGAGGAGAACACGAGCAGGATCTTATTCATCCCGAAGGTCATGACAGAGCCGATAGACTGCATGATAATAGAAGGCAGCCCGACCTTATAGATGGTGAGGATTGTCCTTTTATTCGGCTTAAACCCATGAAAGCGCAAATGGACGTCGTGGTTGCGTGTCTGGTTGAAGTAGATGGAGAGGCACACAGCGACGACCTGCCCCGTGATTGTGGCGATGGCGGCGCCTGCGACCTCAAGACGCGGAAAGCCGCACAGCCCGAAAATCATAATTGGGTCGAGGATGATATTGATGATGGCGCCCGTCCCCTGCGTAATCATATTGTAAAAGGTCTTCCCGGTGGATTGCAGAAGCCGTTCAAAGGTAATCTGCAGGAAAACCCCCACACAGAAGATCGTGATAATCGATAAGTACTGCGTCCCGTATTCGATGATGGTCGGATTATCTGTCTGCAGCGTAAAGAAAAACCGGGAGCCGAACCCGCCCAGCACGGCAAAGACGATGCAGCTTATGACGGCGAGGAAAAGGCCGTTATTGGCGGCGCGGTCAGCCCCTTTAAAATCCTTCTCCCCCAGGTTGCGGGAAAGCAGAGCGTTGACGCCGACGCCGGTGCCGGACGCGATGGAGATCATCAGGCTCTGGATGGGAAATGCGAGGGAAACCGCAGTCAGCGCGTCCTCGCTCAGCTTGGCGACAAACATACTGTCTACGATATTGTAGAGCGCCTGCACGAGCATGGACAGCATCATCGGCAGGGACATTGTAATCAGTAATCTGGGAACGGGCATCACGCCCATCTTGTTTTCTTTTATCTCTGGCATCATGGTCCTCCTTTAAATATGTATGCTATTATATCACCGCCTTGCTTTGAATGCAATTGCTATCCAC
>CAZFSW010000186.1:0-3214 GCA_964521655.1 uncultured Dorea sp. | reverse complement strand
AGATGCTCGTTTAAGGAGCGCGCGTTATACTGTGTAAGTACCGCTACTTTCTGCACATGGGAATTAGACATATTGCTCAGTGCAAAGTCAATCGCCCTGTAGCTTCCCGCGACAGGCATCGCCGCGACCGCCCGCTTATGTGTAAGCTCCCTCATTTTATTACTGTTACCGCCCGCTAATATCAGTCCTACTGCTCTCATGCAACTTCACCTGCCTTTATCAAAGTTTCCCCGCTCTCCAGCACTCCGCCCGGATAATCCTCTTTTACCGTGACGCCGCTTATCGCCGTGTTCTTGCCGATCTGCACGCCCTCTGGCACCACGGAATTTTCCCCGATGGTCACAAGCCCGAAGGAATAGATCGCGGGCTTAAGCTTATTGGGCACGTCGCTCCCGATCCCGAGCGTGGCGCGCTCCCCGATCCGGCAGCTCTCCGCGACAATCGACCTGTCGATCACGCAGCCCTTCTCGATCACCGTGTCGCTCATGATAATCGAATCCCTGAGCACGGCTCCCTCCTCTACGGTCACGCCGGAGCCGATAATGCAATTATGCACCTCGCCGTAGATTTCCGCGCCGTTGCAGATAATACTCCTCTCTATCACAGACTGCCCGGAAATGTACTGCGGAGGCAGGATCCCGTTGCTGTTCGTGTAGATCTTCCAGAACTCCTCATACAGATTGAACTCCGGAATAATGTCGATCAGCTCCATATTCGCCTCCCAGTAGGAGCCGAGCGTCCCCACATCCTTCCAGTAGCCGTTATACTCATACGCAAACAGCCTTTGTCCCTTTCCGTGGCAGTATGGGATAATATGCTTCCCAAAGTCGCATCCCGGCTCGTCCTTCAGTGCGAGAAGCGCTTCCTTTAACACCGGCCAGCTAAAAATATAGATTCCCATAGAAGCCAGGTTGCTCTTCGGCTGCGGCGGCTTCTCCTGGAATTCCGAAATCTTCCCGTCTCCGTCCGCGACCACGATCCCGAAACGGCTCGCCTCCTCCATCGGCACGGGCATCGCCGCGATCGTGACATCCGCCTGGTTCTTCTTGTGGTAGTCCAGCATCACCTCGTAATCCATCTTATAGATATGATCGCCGGAAAGAATCAGCACATAGTCCGGGTTATAGTTCTCCATATAGTCCAGATTCTGGAAAATGGCGTTCGCCGTCCCGGTATACCATTCGCTGTTCGCGCTCTTCTCATAGGGCGGCAGGATAGTGACCCCTCCGAAGTTGCGGTCTAAGTCCCACGGAACGCCGATCCCGATATGTGTATTCAGGCGTAACGGCCGGTATTGCGTCAGCACTCCCACGGTATCGATCCCCGAGTTAATACAGTTGCTGAGCGGGAAATCAATGATCCTGTATTTGCCTCCGAAAGCAACTGCGGGCTTGGCCACTTTCGCTGTAAGGACGCCGAGCCTGCTGCCCTGCCCTCCCGCCAGCAGCATCGCTATCATCTCTTTTTTTCTCATGTCATCACTCCTTCTAAATATATCTGCTGAGTTGATTATATCATACATTTTATCATTCGTGAACGATTTTTACAAATAAACCGAATATTTTGTATGCTTTTTATCAAAATTCAACAAAAAAATTTGGGGTTGGATTTTTGGGCATATATGTTTATAATATATGAAAACGGGACTTGTTGCATTACTACAATCTGTTGGAGGAATCTGTATGTATAAAATAAATTTTAATGAGCCGATCCACGTGCATTTTATCGGAATCGGCGGCATCAGCATGAGCGGCCTCGCGGAGATTCTCTTGAAAGAGGGCTTTACCATATCCGGGTCGGACAAGAGCGAATCTGCCCTTACCGACCGGCTTGAGCGCCTCGGCGCTAAGGTTTCTTACGGGCAGAGGGCTTCTAATATTACTGACGGGATCGACGTGGCAGTCTATACCGCAGCCGTGCATGAGGATAATGAGGAATATCAGGCCGCCGTGGCAAAGGGGCTTCCCATGTTAAGCCGCGCGGAGCTCTTAGGACAGCTTATGGCAAATTACGAGACTCCCATCGCCGTATCAGGGACCCACGGGAAGACGACCACCACCTCCATGCTGTCGCAGATTTTCCTCGCCGGGGACATGGATCCCACGATATCTGTGGGCGGCATCTTAAAGTCCATCGGAAGCAATATCCGGGTCGGAGATTCCGGCATATTTGTGACTGAAGCATGCGAATACACGAACAGCTTTCTGCACTTTCTCCCCAAGGTGGGCATTATATTGAATATTGACGCGGATCATCTGGATTTTTTCAAGGATCTGGAAGACATCCGCCATTCGTTCCGCGCGTTTGCCGAACTGCTCCCCAAAGACGGCTGCCTCGTCATTAACGGGGAAATCGACCGGGTGGAGGAAATCACGGAAGGGCTTCCCTGCACAATCCTCACCTACGGCCTGGACAATTCTATGAATTACGGCGCGGTCAACCTCCTGCACGACAAAATGGGAAATGTCTCCTTTGACTTTACAAAGGACGGCGAATTTGTAAAGCGCTTAAGCCTCTCCATCAACGGGGACCATAATGTCTCGAACGCGCTCGCGGCGCTCGCGGCCGCCGACTGGCTGAATGTCCCGATGGAGGCCTGCGAGACAGGCCTTAGGGAATTTACCGGCGCGAAGCGCCGCTTTGAATATAAGGGAGAGGTGGACGGCATTACCGTCATTGATGATTACGCCCACCATCCGACCGAGATTACCGCGAGCCTGAAAGCAGCAAAGCACTACCCGCACAGGGAGGTCTGGTGCGTGTTCCAGCCCCACACCTACACGCGGACGAAAGCGCTGTTTGCGGAATTTGTGGAGGCTCTCTCGCACACGGATCACGTTATCCTTGCGGATATCTACGCCGCCAGAGAGAAGAATACGCTGGGAATCTCCTCGGAGGATCTCGCGAAGGCTCTTGGAGAGCATGGATGCGACGTGCATTACTTCGGGGATTTCAAAGACATTGAGAAATTCTGCCTCGAAAATTGCAAAAAAGGGGATCTGTTGATAACTATGGGAGCCGGAGACGTTGTAAACATCGGGGAAAATCTGCTCGGAAAATAATTATCCACATTTTCCACAGAATTTTATCCACAAAAAACTTGATTTTTGACCCAAAAATTTCTTTTTTGCCGGCCTTCTCAATGCTATAATAGCTCTTGGGAGTATTGAGGAGGATTGACAACAGAGCATGAAAAAACTGACCCTTACGAATC
>CAZFSW010000185.1:0-3215 GCA_964521655.1 uncultured Dorea sp. | reverse complement strand
CTCAAAGCGCGCGGCTACACCGTGACCATGCAGAAATTTGACCCTTACATCAACATCGACCCCGGAACCATGAACCCCGTCCAGCACGGGGAGGTCTTCGTGACCGACGACGGCGCGGAGACAGACCTGGATCTGGGACATTATGAGCGTTTCATCGACGAAAGCCTCAGCAAAAATTCCAACGTCACCACGGGCAAGGTATACTGGTCTGTGCTCCAGAAGGAGCGGCGCGGGGATTTCGGCGGGGGAACCGTCCAGGTGATCCCGCACATCACAAATGAGATCAAGTCCCGCTTTTACCGCAATCCAACGGCAACGGATACGGAAATCGCCATCATCGAGGTGGGCGGGACTGTCGGGGATATCGAAAGCCAGCCGTTTCTTGAGGCAATCCGGCAGTTCCAGCACGAAAAAGGGCGCAAGAACGTCATCCTGATCCATGTGACCCTGATCCCCTATCTCAAAGCCTCCCAGGAAATGAAGACGAAACCGACGCAGGCGAGCGTGAAGGAGCTGCAGGGCATGGGAATCTGGCCGGACGCCCTCGTGTGCCGCTCCGAATACCCCCTGACCGACAGCATCAAGGACAAGATCGCCCTCTTCTGTAATGTGCCGGCAAGCCACGTACTGCAAAATCTGGACGTGGAATATCTCTATGAAGCGCCTCTGGCGATGGAAAAGGAGAACCTGGCAGGCGTCGTGTGCGAATGCCTGGACCTGCCCTGCCCCAAGCCGGATCTGAAAGACTGGACGGAGATGGTCGATTATCTGAAGAATCCCAATACCGAGGTGACAGTCGCCCTCGTGGGGAAATATATCCAGCTTCACGACGCGTATATCAGCGTGGTGGAGGCATTAAAGCACGGCGGCATCTTCAGCCGCGCCACAGTGAACATCAAATGGATCGATTCTGAAACCGTCACTCCGGAAAATGTGGAGGAGCTTCTCGGCGATGTAAGCGGCGTCCTCGTCCCCGGCGGCTTCGGACACCGCGGCATCGACGGCAAGCTGGAGGCTGTGAAGTACGCACGCACGCATGGCGTGCCATTCCTCGGCCTCTGTCTGGGGATGCAGCTCGCTATCGTGGAGTTTGCAAGAAATGTCCTCGGATACCGGGACGCGCACAGCGCGGAGCTGGACCCCGACACGACCCACCCGGTCATTCACATCATGCCGGAGCAGATCGGCGTGGAGGACATCGGCGGCACTCTGCGGCTGGGGGCTTACCCGTGCGTGCTGGATGAGACGTCCAAAGCATTCGCCCTGTACGGGAAAAAAGAAATCTCCGAGCGCCACCGCCACCGCTACGAGGTGAACAACGATTACCGCGACGACCTCGTATCGCACGGGATGAAGCTGTCCGGGCTCTCCCCGGACGGGCGGATCATCGAGATGATAGAGATACCGGAGCACCCGTGGTTTATCGCCACGCAGGGACATCCGGAGCTAAAGTCCCGCCCAAACCGGCCGCACCCGCTGTTCCGCGGATTTATCGAGGCGGCGCTGAAGTATCAGGAAAAGCGCCGCTGACTGTTTGCTTATGGAGATGGCAGAACGCGCCTGCCGCTGCGGACATTTCAGGCCGTACACATGGAGAGCCTTAGAACTCCTGCTGCCTACGCCCGGTTCTGCGCGTCCACCAGATGCGCGGCGCCGTACATTTCCCGAAGCTTCGGCTTCTCGATCTTTCCCGTCGCGTTGCGCGGCACGTCTGCGAAAATAATCTTGCGCGGACGCTTGTATCTCGGAAGCTTCCGGCAGAACTCGTTAATATCCTCCTCCGTGCAGCTCACCCCCGGCTTGAGCTCGATAATCGCCGCTGATATTTCTCCGAGCCTGTGGTCTGGCAGCCCAATGACCGCCACATCAAGAACCGCGTCGTCCGTGCGCAGGAAGTCCTCGATCTGCACCGGATAAATATTCTCCCCTCCGCTGATGATGACGTCCTTCTTACGGTCCACAAGGAAAATGAAGCCGTCCTCGTCCTCCATCGCCATATCGCCGGTAGAGAGCCATCCGTCGTGCAGTACCTCCGCCGTCGCCTCCGGGTCATTGTAATAGCAGACCATGACCCCCGGGCCTTTCACGGCAAGCTCGCCGGTCTCGCCCTGCTTCACCGGATTCCCGTTTTCGTCGATAATCTTCGTCTCCCAGCCGTAGCCCGCTTTCCCGATCGCACCCACCTTATGGATATTTTCCACGCCCAGATGCACGCATCCGGGGCCGATGGACTCGCTGAGGCCGTAATTCGTATCATACAGGTGATTCGGAAAATACTCCTTCCAATGCTTAATCAGGCTTCTCGGCACAGGCTGCGCCCCGATATGCATAAGCCGCCACTGGTCAAGCTGATACATTTCCAGCTTAATCTTTCCCGCATCAAGCGCAAACAGAAGATCCTGCGCCCACGGAACAAGAAGCCACACAATGGTACATTTTTCCTCCGATACCGCCCGCAGGATGTACTCTGGATTCGTCCCCTTAAGAAGCACCGCTTTCCCGCCGGATATGAGACTTCCGAACCAGTGCATCTTTGCCCCCGTGTGATAGAGGGGAGGAATGCACAGGAACACGTCGTCTTTCGTCTGCCCGTGGTGGTTCTGCTCCACCTTTGCAGAATGCATGAGCGCCTCGTGCCTGTGGAGGATCGCTTTCGGGAATCCCGTTGTCCCGGAGGAAAAATAGATGGCCGCGTAATCCTCATCCCGTATGCTGATCCTGGGCGACTGGCTGGAACAGTTCGCCGTGTGCATCGCGTAATCCTCCGCGAAGCCCGGGCAGCCATCCCCGACATAATAGAGCAGGCGGCCCCTGCTGATCTCGTCCGCGATCTCCTCCACCCGGCCGATAAATTCCGGCCCGAACACCAGGATATCCACCTCCGCCAGCTTGACGCAGTATTTAATCTCCTCCGCTGAATAGCGGAAATTAAGCGGCACGGCAAGCGCGCCCGTCTTCAGTATCCCAAAATAAATGGGAAGCCACTCCAGGCAGTTCATAAGGAGGATCCCGACCTTATCCCCCTTCTTAACACCCCTTTCCAGCAGCAGGTTTGCAAACCGGTTTGCCTTTTCATTGAACACATTCCATGTAATCTCGCGGCGGTAGTAGGAAGCGCGCACCGGCTCAATCAGCTCATATTCCTTCCATGTGACCTTCCTCGTCTCCGGCATCTCCGGATTGATCTCCACAAGGCATACATCGTCGCCATACAG
>CAZFSW010000184.1:0-3221 GCA_964521655.1 uncultured Dorea sp. | reverse complement strand
AAAAGTTTACTTTTTGACTATTAGTATTGGACAAGGGTGACGATATTTGTTATACTAAAAAATGATATTTAATTTCGAGACATACGCTGAGGTGCGGCATGATAAACCAAAATAAGGTAAAATTAATGACGAAGCTTGCCTTGTACGAAGAAACAAAAGGAAAAGAGGACTTTAAGATCAGCGCGTATTACCGCAAGGATTACGCGGGGGTTCACATTCTCGGCTCCCTCCTCTGGACGACGGTTGGGTATGTGTGCCTGGCGGCGCTTGTCATGTTAGGCGCCTTGCCGTGGCTGATGGAGCACATGACACTCCGGCTTGTGGTCATCGTCGCGGCCGCGGCGGTCGTGGGGTATGTGGCGCTCCTGATTGTCTATGTGGCAGCCGCCGGTTACATTTATAACAGGAAGCATAAAAACGCAAGGCAGAGGGTAAAAAGATATAACCATGATCTCACGCAGCTTTTGAAGATGTACGAAAAGGAGAAAAAATAAATGGACAGCCTGTTTGTGCTCCGGGAAAAGCTCCGGGAGCTGTATGCGGAAAATTCTAAGGTGATTGACAAGATTGTTCAGTTTGCCGTGGCCTTGCTGACATTTTACCTGATCAATTCCAATGTCGGGTTTATGAAGGCGGCGGCGAAGCCGGTGGTCACGGCGGCGCTGGCGCTCATCTGCGCGTTCTTTCCGATGATCATGACAGTCGTGGCCGCGAGCGCGCTGATCCTGGCGCATATGTTCTCTGTGTCACTTTCGGTATTCATCGTCACCGCGCTTGTATTTGCGGTCATGTATATCTTTTACTTCCGGCTGGCGCCGAGGATGGCTCTGGCAGTCCTGCTGACGCCGATCGCATTCGCGCTGAAATTGCCCTATGTGATACCGGTCGCGTATGCGCTCCTCGCTCCGCCATCAGCGATTATTGCGATTATCTGCGGGACCGTCGTTTATTACATGATGGAGTACGTGAAAAAAGCGGCAGCCAGCATGACCGGGACAGACACTGCAGGGCTCGTAGATCAGATATCCGGATATATAAAAGAAGTATTCCAGAGCAAAGAGATGTGGATTGCTGTCGTGTCGTTTATTATCTGTTTTTTAGTCGTATACACGATACGCAGGCAGTCCATAGGCCATGCATGGAAGATTGCGGTAGTCTCCGGGGCGGTGGCAAATGTGGTCGTCGTCGCGGTGGGGGATATGGCGCTGGATGTGAAGGTTTCTTATGCGCCGCTCATCATAGGGAGCGTGGCGGCGGTTTTTGCCGGCCTGGTCCTGGAGCTTTTCTTCTTCGCGGTGGACTATTCCAGAAGCGAGAACCTTCAATATGAAGACGATGAATATTATTATTATGTGAAAGCAGTTCCGAAGCTTTCGGTGGCTACGCCGGAGAAGACGGTGAAGCGGATCAGCGGGAGGCGGGAGACGGAGATCATCGACGCCGCCGAGGTGCGCAAAAGGAACGAGAGGAAGCAAGGCGCAAGAGCCGCAGGCCCGGCGGATAAAGGTTCCTCTGTTCAGAAAAAATCCCGGCAGCCCGGCCGTCCTATGGAGGAAGTAGAGCAGATGCTGCTGAAGAAAAGCCTGAAGAAGGACCTGAATCTGAAATAAAAAGGAGGCCGTTTTGATGGAACAGCGTATATCGGCGATATTGGAACGCTTTACGACGGATGTTTATCTTCCGGAAATCCACATAACAGATATTGTCGAAGTGCTGATTCTTACCTATCTTATCTATCAGCTCATGATCTGGATCAAGAATACAAAGGCATGGATGCTGCTCAAAGGGATTACGGTGCTTGCCATATTTATCCTTGCCGCTTTTCTGTTTAAGATGAATACGATCCTGTTCATAGCAAAGAACTGCCTGTCAGTCCTGGCGACGGCGGCAATCGTCGTCTTCCAGCCGGAGCTTAGGAGGGCGCTGGAGAAGCTGGGGGAGAGGCGTTTTTTGACCGCGATCGTGCCGTTCGAGGCAGGGCGTGAGAACACCCGGTTCAGTGAGGATACCATTGAGAGCATTGTTGACGCGGCCTATAATATGGGGCGTGTAAAGACGGGGGCGCTGATCGTCGTAGAGCAGGCAATCCGCCTCACAGAGTATGAGAGCACGGGAATCCACATGGACTGTCTTGTCTCCATGCAGGTGCTAATGAACATATTCGAGCATAACACGCCGCTTCACGATGGCGCGGTGATCGTGCGGGGAGACCGGATCGTGTCAGCGACCTGCTATCTTCCGCTGTCGGATAATATGGGCCTTAGCAAGGAGCTTGGCACGAGGCACCGCGCCGCTGTGGGGATGAGCGAGGTCAGCGACGCCCTGATTATCGTGGTGTCGGAGGAGACAGGAGCCGTATCGGTCGCGCAGGGGGGCGTCCTCGACCGGGCTGTGGCAAGAGAGCAGTTAAGGGAGTATCTGGCGCAGATACAGAACAGAAAGGCGGAGAAAAGGAAAAACGCGTGGATGGAGGCATTGCGGAAAGGAAGGCGTAAGGATGGGCAAAAGACTGACGAAGAACTTAGGCCTTAAGATACTGGCGCTTTTGGCGGCCATGATGCTGTGGTTCATCGTGGTCAACGCGGACGACCCGGAGACGACGCAGAGCTATCACGACATTCCGGTCAGCGTTGTCAATGAGGAAGTGCTCGCGGAGACGAACCAGACCTACCAGATCGTGGACGGCACGCAGACGGTCAGCGTCACGGTCCGCGCGAACCGCTCCGTATTAAATAGCATAAAGGATGAGGATATTGTAGCGACTGCGGATATGAAGGAGCTCTCGCTGAACACGCAGATCCCGATCGAGGTTACTATCAGCGGATATGAGGGGGATTACAAGGACGCTTACACGACGCCGCGCAATCTCCAGGTGAGCCTGGAGGAGGAGCTGACGAAAAAGTTCCCGATTGTGCCGACGACGACAGGGACCGTCAGGGACGGATATGCGCTGGGGGAAATCACGGCGAACCCGGAGAAGGTATCTATCCGGGGGCCGATATCCGTGATTGACCGGATCAGCCGGGTGGAAGCGGAAGTGAGCGTGTCCGGGCTCTCTTCCGACACGGAGCTTCCATCGCAGCTGGTGCTGTATGATGATGAAAATAACGAGATTGACCAGTCTCTTCTTGCTAATAACCTGGGCACGGAGGGCGTGACGGTGAGGGTCCAGCTTCTGGATACGAAGAGCGTGCCGCTCGTGTTTGACACTTCACAGGTGG
>CAZFSW010000183.1:0-3223 GCA_964521655.1 uncultured Dorea sp. | reverse complement strand
AGAAGGATATCCCGCGCCGCGATCACGTCCTCCACCGCATTGGTGATCCCCGGAAGTCCGAGGCGCTTCGCGTTCTCGTCCGCGTTCATAACGCCGCCCTCCACCATCGTGATATCCTCACAGTGGGCGAATACCGCAACGCCGCATTCCTTCGCAAGCCTCATCCCCTTTCGGTAAAGCGAGGCGTTCATGACCGATTTCCCGTCCTCGCTGACGGCGCGGCAGCCTGCCGCCGCCATCCCCGCGATATCCGCGAGCTCCTCCCCGCGCTGGCCAGCCGTCACCGCGCCGAGCTGGATAACGCCAGCGAGGGATTCCTTGCGCGCCCTCTCCTGTATGGACGCCACCTGATCTGCCGTGTCGATCACCGGCTTCGTATTCGGCATGGCGCACATAGTCGTCACGCCGCCCTTCACCGCCGCCCTGCCGCCGGTTTCCAGCGTTTCCTTGTATTCCTGCCCCGGATCGCGCAGATGCACATGCAAGTCGATAAAGCCCGGCATCACATAACAGCCCTTTGCATCAATGACCTGGTCCGCAGCCTTTGTAATCTCTTTTTCCACTCTTACGATCCTGTCGTCCTGTATCAGCACGTCATATCTGCCGTCCCGTCCCGTGAGCGGGTCAGCCACATGGCCGTTCTTAATCAGCGTAGTCACTCGTCCATCTCCCCTTTCAACACCTCAGTTGCCTTGTCAAGCTGGTTATCTGCCTCCGGGTCATTCTCGTCATACTCATAATCCACCTCCACGTCGGGTTGGATCCCCTTCTGATTGATATCCCTTCCCTTCGGGGTGAAATATCTGGCAATCGTAAGCTTTACGCTGGTGCCGTCCTTCAGGTCATAGAGCGACTGCACCACGCCTTTGCCGTAGGTGGTCATCCCCACGATCGTGCCGATGCCGTAATCCTGCACCGCTCCCGCGAATATCTCCGACGCGCTGGCGCTGTACTCATTTACCAGCACAGTAAGCGGCATCTCCAGCTTGTGCTCCTCGTCGGATTTCTTCTCCTCGCGTGTCCCGTTCTTATCCTCCGTGTACACGATCAGGCCCTCCGGGAGAATCTCATCCAGGATCTGGCATACGATGTCATAATCTCCGCCCAGGTTGTTGCGAAGATCCACCACCAGCCCCTGTATTCCCTGCCCTTTTAGTTCCTCCATCGCCTCTGCGAACTGGTCGTAGGTCACGCTGTCGAACTCCGAGATCCGAAGATACCCGATGCCATCCTCCAGAAGCTTTGCCGTCACAGTCTTCACTTCGACCGGAGCCCTTACTGCTGTCACCGTGATCTCCTCGTTTTCCTCGCCCCGAAGCACGGTCAGTTCGACTTCCGTGCCGTCCTCGCCCCGGATTACGTCCACGATCTCCTCCGCGCTGTTTTCCGTGACGTCCTCCCCGTCCACCTGGTACAGCAGGTCGCCGGACAGAAGCCCCGCCGCCTCTGCGGGGGAATCCTCATACACCTCGACGATCCTGACAAGGCCCGTATCCTCATCCTCCGCCAGAGCCGCGCCGATCCCCACATACTCCCCGGACGTGGACTCCATGAGCTCTTTTGTCGCCTCTTCATCATAATACGCCGAATACGGATCGTTAAGCCCGCTGATATACCCTTCGTATATCCCGGACTGTAATTCCTCCTCGTCCACCTCGCCCATGTAGTCCCTGTCAATCAGCTCCTCCAAAGCGCGCAGCTTCTCCTCGGTCTCGCTCCCGATCGCCTGCGCCGCCTCCGTATCCCCGCTTGACCGAAGGGCGCAGGATAGAAGCCCCATCGCCAGTAACGTAGCAAGGGCGCCACAAAGCGCCCCTTTTAGAAATTTCTTCATATGTTCCTCTCTCCTTACAGATAATTTGACGGATCGACCGCCACTCCATTCACCTCGACCTGGAAATGAAGATGCGGCCCCGTTGACCAGCCCGTCGTGCCGACACAGCCGATCTGCTGGCCCTTGCTCACATAAGTGCCCGCGCTCACGCACAGCGCGGAATGATGCATATATTTCGTGACCAGCCCGTTCCCGTGGTCAATGACCACCCAGTTCCCCGCGCTGTCGCTGTAGCCCGCGATGATGACCGTCCCGTCCGCCGCCGCGTAGGTCGGCGTGCCCGTGCTTGCCGCAAAGTCCATGCCCTTATGCGCGGGGTCGCTCGCATCCCTGTACTCGCCAAAATAACTGCTGATATAAGACGCCCCCGGACAGGGGTGGGTAAACTGCCCGCTCCCCGACACCACCGACGGCCCGGCGGAAACATAAGACGAGCCGCCCGTCTGCGCAGCCGCTGCGGCAGCCTCAGCGGCTGCCTGCCTCTCTGCTGCCTCCTCCGCCTCTTTTTTCAGTTGTTCCAACGTCGCTGCATTATCCCCGATCTGCTTTTCCAGATCTTCCAGTTTAATATCCGCATCCGCCAGAAGCTTCTCCACCGAAGCCTGCTTGGCGGCGATATCCTCCCTGAGTGCCGTAAGCTCTGTGTATTCATCCTGCAGGGCCGCCTCCTGCTTCTTCACCTCAGTGACGATCTTCTTAAACTCGTCAAGCTGATCCCTGTCATACTCCGAGATGGTAGAAATATACTCCGCATTATTCAGGAACTCCCCGATATCCTTCGAGGCAAACAGGATCTCGATAAACTCCGTATCCCCGTTCTCATACATATACTGGATCCGCTTCTTCATGCTCTGGTACTGGTTGTTCTCATCGACCTTCGCGTTTACCAGCTCTTCTTCCTTGTCCTGAATCTCCTCTTCCTTCGCCGTCAGCTTCTTCTCAGTCTTTTCCATCTCCCCGATAATGGAATCCAACTCCTCCGTAAGCGAATCCTTCTCCGCCTGCGTGCTGCTCTTCTGGCTTTCCAGTTCCTCCGCCTTCTCTTCAGCCTCCGAGATATCGGACGCCCGCACCTGCACGGCAAGTCCCATGACAAGCGACATCACAAGAAAAAGGCTGACTATCTTTCGTTTCTGTAGCATATGTATCCCCCTTAGAAATTATACCCCTGCAAAGTAGCTATACCCGCAAATGTTTCCTTATGGTAAAGAAGCTTCCGATAAAGCCAATGCCCACCCCCAGGGCAAGGCCGACGGGAAGCAGCGTGCGGTACACTGCCGTCACCGGGAGGAAGTCAATGATATTGTTGAGCAGGCTGAACTTCGTCATCACGTACTGGATCGCCTTCTCATACAGAAAATACAGAAGCACCAGCGGAATGACCGCGCC
>CAZFSW010000182.1:0-3236 GCA_964521655.1 uncultured Dorea sp. | reverse complement strand
TATGACCGGAGTTTTCACCTGTTCAAGCTGCGCGATGATATGCCGCTCGCCCGCGCCCGCGAAATCGGTGGGCTCCACGAGCCAGAGCACCACGTCCACGTCGTCTAGTGTCTTTTTGGCAACATTTACCATGTACTCGCCAAGTCGGTTTTTCGCCTTATGGATGCCCGGCGTGTCCACGAAGATGATCTGCCCCTCCTCTGTGGTAAGCATGGCGCGGATGCGGTTTCTCGTGGTCTGCGGCTTGCTGGAGGTAATCGCGACCTTCTGTCCGATCAGATAATTCATAAGCGTGGATTTTCCCACGTTGGGACGGCCGATCAGCGTCACGAAGCCGGATTTGTAGTCTTTCTCCATCAGAAGCTTTTCACCTCCATGAACATATCTCTGTTCTCCTCGATCTTTTCCTCGCTCCCGATGACGCAGATCTGATCTGCCTTCAGGATGGCCTCTGCCACGCGGTACAGGGCGCGGATATCGTCCTGCGTCGCGTCTAAAATCTGCCGCCGCTCCTCGCGGATCAAATCGGCGCTCACCCGGCACATATAAAGATCCATCGAACGCTCGCCCTTCGCGGCGGGAGTTAAGGGCTGGTCGATGCTGCTTATCGTGCCGATGATATATTTTGTCATGTCGCGCTCGCTGACTGTGAAATGCTTCAGATAGTCCACGATCCCCTCATAGACCTCGTTCGTCTTTTTCAGGTTCGGGTCGCGGTAGGAGACGAAGTAGCCGTTCCCGATCCTGGTGAAATTGCTCATGCAGCCATAAGCCCCGCCCTTTACACGGATATTCTGCCACAGGTACTCATAGCTTAGGATGAGCCTTAATATCTGCAGCGCCCCTGTGTAAGAAGCTCCGTGGTCAATGAAATTCCCTGTCCGGGCTACATACTGGACCTTCGAGGCGGTCTTGAAGCCCTCGTTCTTCTTCTCGCAGTGGAGGATGCAGGGCGTGGGTTCATAAGCTTTCGTATAGAGCTTTTCCTTAAGAGAGCGAAGCGGCGCGTCAAGCCCGGTGAGGGCCGATTTCTCCGAGGTGATGCTAAGCATCATGTTGTCCGCGCGGAAAATCTTCTCTGTCAGCTCTTGAAGCTTGGCGCAGAGCATTTCCTGATGCTCTTCAAAGTGCTGCTCCAGTTTTGATACGACCTGGTAGAAAGCGATGCCGTCTGTCATATCCTTGAATTTGGAGGAGGGGGAGGCATAGGACAAGGCGCGCAGTGCCGCCGTCGTGTGCCCGGAGGACTGGAACCTCATAAACAGCCGGGATTTCGTTATGGCAAGGATTTCCCGGATCCTCTTTTTGTCGGTAAGCTTAGAAGAGCCCAGGATCTCCGCTGCCATCTCAAATATTTTCGGCAGCTTCGGGTACAGCGCCTTTCCCCGCACCTCGAAGGTTGCCTTGAATGCCTTTTCCCGCAGGGCGGTCACATCGTTGTAGATCTCCAGGGACGTGTCGATTCCTCCCGTATGGAGGTTGATTTCGTTGAACAGCTCCCCGTAGCCGTAATGCTCCGTGTCGATGAACCCCAGCACGGCCTGCAGGATCCCGACGTAGGGCAGGTCCTCCTCCGCGACGTCTGACAGGTCGAAGAGCATATCTATATAGCCGATGCCGTTAGTGTCGATCTCGTGGAAAATGAGCGGGACGCCCGCAAGCTGCATTTCCTCGTTGATGATCGGCTGGATCTCCCTGGAAATATCCTCCCTTTGCAGGATGGGGATGCGGCTGAGGATCTCTTCGCTGTCCGGCTCGGACTGGTAGGCTTTTAGCCGATGTGTACCGTCAATCAATTTTTGAAGCTCATCCTCGCTTAAGCTCTCCTTATAATCTGCCAGCTTCTTTTCAAGCTTTGCGTCCAGGCGCGCCGTGCGGCCCCGCTCCGGCTTTACGGTCACGACTGCGCCGTGGGTGTTGCCAAGCAGGTACTTGTCAATCAGTTCCTCAAAATACCGGGTCTTCATCTGCTTTTTCAGGAACTCGAAGGTCTGCAGCGCCTCGACGTGCATAAAAGGTTCCTTTTCGTCATAGAGCCAGCTATCGAGGATCTGCAGACCGTACATCAGGCCCTTCGGGTAATTTCCAAAGTCAGCCTCGCGATAGCGGAACTCATGGTAATTGATGCCCGCTTCTAAAGCCTTGCGACTGATCCCATTTTTCACAAGATCGGACAAAACGTCTTCGATGAGCCCCACAAATTCGTCCTTTTGCGCCTCCTCCGCGTTTTTTGCAATCACGGAGAAGATGGGCTGGTAAATGCCGTTGTCGTAGGAACCCATAATGTCCTTGCCGATCCCGGCGTCGATCAGCGCTTTCTTAAGCGGCGCACCCGGCGCGGACAGAAGGGCGTAGTCCAGGATCTGGAAAGCAAGGTAAAGCTCCCGGTCAAGGTCTGTGCCAATTACCTTGTTATAGGAAAGATAGGTGTTCTCCTTTTCGGATTCCTCGCTTGCGATGGAGTAGGGAATCGTCAGCTCCTTCATCTTGTCAAAGGGCTTCTGGAGGCGGATAGCGGAATCGACGTCCTTCGCCTCGAATTTGCTCAGGTATTCCCGGTCGAGCCAGTCTAGCTTCTCCCTCATATCCATATCGCCGTACAGGTAGATGTAGCTGTTGGACGGGTGGTAGTAGGTCCTGTGGAAATCAAGGAACTGCTCATAGGAAAGTGTCGGGATGATATCCGGATCGCCGCCGGATTCATTCGCATACGGGGTATCCGGAAAGAGCGTATTCAGAATCACCCGTTCCAGGACGCCCTCCGGGGAGGAGAACGCCCCCTTCATCTCATTGTATACGACCCCGTTGTAGGAAAGCTCGCCGTCCGCGTCCTCCAGGTGATAGCTCCACCCCTCCTGCCGGAAGATTTCCTCGTGCTCGTAAATGTTCGGATAGAATACCGCATCCATGTAGACGTGCATCAGGTTCTGGAAATCCTTGTCATTGCAGCTCGCCACGGGATATACAGTTTTGTCGGGGTAGGTCATGGCGTTTAAAAAGGTATTTAGAGAACCCTTCGCAAGCTCCACAAAGGGATCCTTCGCTGGGAAATTCTCAGAGCCGCACAGCACGGAGTGCTCCATGATATGTGCAAGCCCCGTGCTGTCGGCGGGCGGCGTCCGAAAGCCGATATAGAACACCTTGTTGTCATCCTTATTTTCGATGAGCAGGACTCTCGCCCCGCTTTTTTTGTGCCGGAGCAGCGTCCCGTCCGAGCGGATGCCCCGAAGCTTTTC
>CAZFSW010000181.1:0-3251 GCA_964521655.1 uncultured Dorea sp. | reverse complement strand
CGTTTGCAAGGGACGTGGCAAACCATGTGATTTTCATGGACGAAGGGAGTATCATTGAGCAGGGGGATCCTGCGCAGGTGTTTGAAAACCCCAGCCAGGAACGGACCAGGCAGTTTCTTTCAAGATACTCACAGAACTCTTCTAACTCCGTTGTTCTGCCGTTTCCTCAAACTCTTCCCTCACATCGCGGAAGCACTTCATGATCTTCGGGGAGAATGTCCCACACTGCCCGTCAATAATCATCTTGAACGCCTCGTCCTTACCATACGCGCCCTTATATACCCGCTTCGTCACAAGGGCGTCGTAGACGTCCGCCACAGACACGATCTGCGCTGAAATGGGGATATCGTCTCCCGCCAGCCCCTTTGGGTATCCTCTCCCGTCATATCTCTCGTGATGGTACATACAGATGTCATAGCACGCCCGTCTGTAGTCATCAGTCCAGATGCCTTTGATACTGTTTAAGATCTCCCCGCCCTTGGTCGTGTGAGTTTTCATGCATTCAAACTCCTCTGCAGTAAGCCTTCCGGGTTTCAGCAGCACATTGTCGGGAATCGCGATCTTGCCGATATCATGAAGCGCGCTCGCGGACGTCAGCACATCAATCTTTTCCATGGTCAGCCCATACTGCGGGAACTCCTTCATGATGCTCTTTGCCAGAATCCGGGAGAAATATTTCACGCGCTGGATATGCTCGCCGCTTTCCAGGTTCCGGTACTCCACGATGTTGCCAAGGATCTCAACGATCCGCTCATTATTGCGCGCCATGTCGTCCGCCTGCTCCTGGAGTATCTCGTTTTGCCTTTTCAATGTGACCGTCTGCTTTTCCACCAGCTTCTCCAGCTCGTTCTTGTGCAGGAACAGCTCGATCGTATTCTTCACACGCTTTTTAATCAGTACGTTGTCAAAAGGCTTCCTTGCAAAATCTGACACTCCGCAATCAAAGCATTTCCTCTCTGTCTCAATAGAATCCTCCCCCGTAATAACCAGCACGGGGATCCTGCCGATCAGGAACATCTCCCGCATCTTGCTGAGCACGTCGAAGCCATTCATCTCCGGCATCACAAGATCCAACAGGACCATCTTGATCTCCTCCCGGTAACTGCCGAGGAGCTCTACCGCCTGTTTCCCATTCTCCGCCAGAAGGACCGAATATTCCTCCTCCAATATTGATTCAAGTATATCCCGGTTGATCTCCATATCATCTACAACTAACACTTTTTCCCGCATTGTCGTCTTTTTCCTTCGCACATTATCATTTATAATTTTTATAGCGTTTTATATTATAACACGGATTTCTGATAATTGGTAAAATTATTTAAATTTCCGGTAAATATTTCAGGTAAATTTCCCTCAGAAAAATTCAGAGGCAAGCTTGTACGCGGAATTATTTTATATTATACTACAATAAGATTGAATCAGGAGGGGCGTTCTGTATGCTTCTGTTATTTAACACGGTCCAGTATGTGGGGATCATCATTCTTATCACAGAAATCATATATATCCTGAATCAGGAAACTTCTTCACAACAACAGCTTTTGCTGATGATGGTATTTTGTATCCTTATCAATTATATCGGCTATCTTTTTGAGCTGAACGCAGTGACCAGGGAAAATGCTTTACAGGCAGTCAAATTCCTTTACCTTGGCAAGCCTTTCATTATGCTGTGCATGTTTCTCTTTACCATGCAGTACTGTGGCATCCGCTTTCCCAAGCTGCTGGTCAGCGTGATGACGGCGGTTCATGCCGGGATCACGCTCCTGGTCTTTACCTGTGAGCAACACCATCTGTTTTACAGCAGCATCGGCTATACCTATGACGGATATTTCCCGCATCTGGTGCTGGAGCATGGCGTCTGCTACATGCTGTTCATGTTCTTAGTCGCCCTGTACATGGTAATCCTCCTTATCGTCTGCATCCGCAGGCTCCGCCATGTCACAGGCAGGCTCGAAAAGATCCATATACAGGCGCTTCTGGCGATGGAGCTGATCTGCGTCGCCTCACTCGTCCTCTATCTGTGTGGTCTGACCGGCGGATATGACACGACGCTGGTGGGATACCTGATCGCCACGCTCATATTGCTCACGATCATGTTCCGCTACAAGCTCTTCGATATGCTCGCCGCCGCCAAGAACGACGCGATGGATCACTTCAAGGACGGGCTGCTCATCCTGAATGGGCAGGAGGAGCTGATCTATGTGAACCGACAGGCCGCCATCCTCTACCCCTCCCTGGCAGACCGCGACATGGCGCCTGTGCATCAGATTGCCATGCTGTTGGCAGACGGCGAGAAATTAATGAACAACGGCAAGGTATACGATATCCAAAAATATCCCATCGTGAAAAATAATATTAGCTATGGCTATATGTACATCCTGTATGACATCACCGTCAGCTACAACTATACCGAGCAGCTCCAGTCTGAGGTCGCACAGAAGACCGAATACATCCGGGCGATCCAGCGCAGGGTGACTCTGGGACTGGCGGACATCATTGAAAACCGCGATACCAACACCGGCGGCCATGTAAAACGTACCAGCGACGTAGTAAAGATATTCGTGGAACAGTTGAAAGACACGGACTGGGCAAAAACATACCCCCCTGATTTCTTTGAAAATATAATGAACGCCGCGCCTATGCACGATCTCGGCAAGATCGCCGTCTCCGACCATGTGCTGCGCAAGCCGGGGACTTATACCGCAGAGGAATATGAAAGCATGAAGGAACATGCGGAAAAAGGCGCAGAGATCGTCGGGAATGTCTTAAAGGGCATCGAGGACGAGTCTTTTATCCGCATCGCCATGAACATGGCACACTACCACCATGAGAAATGGAATGGCGAGGGCTACCCACGTGGATTAAAAGGAAAGGACATTCCTCTGGAGGCCCGAATTATGGCTCTTGCCGATGTGTTTGACGCGCTGGTGAGCAAGCGCTGTTACAAAGAAAAAATGACCTATGACGAGGCATTCTCCATCATTGAGCAATCGCTCGGCAGCCACTTCGACGCGAGGCTGGGGCTTTATTTCTTAAACTGCCGCCCCCAGCTCACCGCATATTACGACACCGTAAAGGACTGAACATCTAATCTATCACAATCCGGCGGAAATTCTTCTTGCCCTTTTTTAGTACGATCCCGTCTCCCGCAAGGGCTTCGGCTGTAAAGGTCTGGTAGATATCCCCTGCTTTTTCTCCATTCACAGACACGCCGCCCTGCTGCACCGCGCGCCTCGCCTCCGACCTTGACGGCG
>CAZFSW010000180.1:0-3251 GCA_964521655.1 uncultured Dorea sp. | reverse complement strand
GCAATCTATTATAATGAATTCAGGACGCGGGAGGAAGACGGGAGCAATGATTATAAAAAACGTAAAAGTATTTCAGGAAGATAAAAGCTTCAGGGATGGGGAGATTATCATTGAACATGGCATATTTGTAAAACGTGCGGAAGCGGAAAATGCAGAAGACGTGATTGACGGAGAGGGCTGTTATGCGATCCCGGGCCTGATCGACCTCCATTTTCACGGCTGCATGGGGTATGATTTCTGTGATGGGAACAGGGACGCGATAGAAGCGATCGCGCGGTATGAGGCTTCTGTAGGGGTGACAGGGATTGCCCCGGCGACGATGACGCTTCCGGTGGAGGAGCTTGTGCGTATTCTGGCGGTGGCGGCGAAGTATAAAGGAGAAGTGAAAAAAAAGGACAGATATCAGAACAAGGACTCCAATAAGAACGGGCATCAGGAAGCCGGGTCTGAGGAAGCTGACCTTCTTGGAATCAATATGGAAGGGCCGTTCATCAGCCCGAAAAAGAAAGGGGCGCAGGACGAAAGGCACATCATCCCCTGTGATGTGGAGGTCTGTGAGCGGTTCTTAGAGGCTTCCGGCGGGCTGGTGAAGTTTGTGGGGATCGCGCCGGAAGAGTGTGCGGGCGCATTGGGATTTATCCGTCAGATGAAAGACAGAGTGGCTATTTCGCTTGCCCATACCAACGCCGATTATGATACGGCAAAAGCGGCCTTTGACGCAGGCGCGAGCCATGCCGTACACCTGTATAACGCGATGCCGCCATTTACGCACCGCGCGCCAGGGGTAGTGGGCGCGGTGGCGGACAGCCCGCACGTAATGGCAGAGTTGATCTGCGACGGGGTACATATCCATCCCGCTGCTGTGCGCGCCACATTCCGGATGCTGGGAGAAGACCGCGTGATACTGGTCAGCGACAGTATGCGCGCGACGGGTATGCCAAACGGGCGCTATACGCTTGGCGGGCTGGAGGTGGAGGTCGAGGGCAACCGGGCGACGCTTGTGTCTGACGGCGCGCTGGCGGGCTCTGTCACGAACCTGATGGATTGCGTGAGGACGGCGGTGCAGAAGATGGGGATCCCGCTGGAGACTGCGGTTGCGTGCGCGGCTGCGAATCCGGCGAAGGCGCTTGGGGTGTATGACCGATATGGCTCGATCACGCCCGGGAAAAAAGGAAATGTGGTGTTGCTTTACCCGGATCTGAGCCTTAAACTGGTTGTAAAGGATGGGAGGCTCCCATTTAAGCAGAATTAAAACTGCGGGATTCATGGAGGATAGAGGAAGATGGCAAGAAAAGAAGGCGCATGCCTGATCTGCGGGAAACCGCTTATCTATGATGTGAAAACCAGGAAAATGGAGTGCGCGGTATGCCACGGGGAATTTGAAAGCTATGCGGCATGCGAGGACGGGCATTACGTCTGCGATGACTGCCACGCCGCCAAAGGGATTGAGGTCATCATGGAAGGGTGCAGGAATACGGATTCTAAAAATCCCATCGCCATTATGCAGGAGCTAATGGAGAACCCCTATATCTATATGCACGGGCCGGAGCACCATGTTATGGTAGGCGCGGCGCTTCTGGCGGCGTATTATAACTGCGGCGGTTTTGAAAACCGGGACGATTCCAATACCTGTAGCGGACGCACGGCTTTCGAGGAAGCTCTTGAGGAGATGCGTACAAGGGGCGGCGAATATCCGGGCGGTTCCTGCGGGCTGTGGGGATGCTGCGGCGCGGCGGTCAGCACCGGGATGTTCATGAGCATCGTCACAAAAGCCACGCCGCTTACCGGAAGGTCATGGGGCCTTTCTAACGATATGACGTCGAGGGCGCTGGGGGCGATTGCGGCGCTTGGAGGGCCAAGATGCTGCAAGCGCGATTCCTTTACGGCTGTATTAGAGGCGGTGGAATTTGTAAAGGAACATCTCAAAGTGGAGATGGAGCTTCCGGACAAGGTTTGGTGTGATTTCTCACAGGAGAACCAGCAATGCCTGAAAACGCACTGCCCATATTATCCAAAGGTAAATTGTGCGCCGGTAGGCCTTGTCCCGGGCGCTGCTATCAGGGAATCTAACCGCTTGACAAAGCGCCCGGTAAATGATATGTAAAATAAACGGAACGAAAGACAGTAAGGAGAATGACAATGGAAATTTATGAAGAATTGCAGGCGAGGGGACTGATTGCGCAGGTGACGGACGAAGAGGAGATCCGTGAGCTGGTAAATCATGGAAAAGCGACGTTCTACATCGGGTTCGACCCGACGGCGGACAGCCTGCATGTGGGGCATTTTATGGCGCTGTGCCTGATGAAGCGGCTGCAGGAGGCGGGCAACAGGCCGATCGCCCTGATCGGAGGCGGCACGGGGATGGTCGGCGACCCGTCCGGGCGCACCGATATGCGCCAGATGATGACGAAAGAGATGATTGAGCACAACTGCGAGTGCTTTAAGAAGCAGATGAGCCGCTTCATTGATTTTTCTGACGGAAAGGCGCTTATGGTGAACAACGCGGACTGGCTTTTGGACCTGAACTATATCGGGCTATTGCGGGATGTGGGGGCGCATTTCTCCGTGAACCGGATGCTCGCGGCGGAATGCTACAGGCAGAGGCTGGAGCGTGGCTTAAGCTTCCTGGAATTTAACTATATGATCATGCAGAGCTATGATTTCTATATGCTCTACCAGAAATATGGCTGCAACCTGCAGTTTGGCGGGGACGACCAGTGGAGCAATATGCTTGCGGGTACAGAGCTTATCCGCCGCAAGCTTGGAAAGAACGCCTGCGCTATGACGATCACGCTCCTTTTGAACTCCGAGGGCAAGAAGATGGGGAAGACGCAGAGCGGCGCGGTGTGGCTCGACGCGGAGAAGACCTCTCCGTTTGAGTTCTATCAGTATTGGAGAAATGTGGACGACGCCGACGTGCTGAAGTGTATCCGGATGCTGACCTTCCTTCCGCTGGAGGAGATCGATAAAATGGACGGTTGGGAGGGCGCGCAGCTCAATACCGCCAAAGAAATCCTTGCGTTTGAGCTTACGAAGATGGTTCACGGCGAGGAGGAAGCCGAGAAAGCGAAGAATGCCGCAAGGGCATTATTCGGCGGAGGTGAGGCGGCGGATATGCCGGCCGCGCTTTTTTCCAGGGAAGAGCTTTCGGACGGGGCGGCGGATATCCTGACCCTGCTGGTAAAGAGCGGACTTGCGCCGTCAAGGTCGGAGGCGAGGCGCGCGGTGCAGCAGGGCGGCGTGTCTGTGAA
>CAZFSW010000179.1:0-3306 GCA_964521655.1 uncultured Dorea sp. | reverse complement strand
AATGCCCGTTATTAATAGTATAATACGCATTTCCGTTTGTCAATAACCAATCTGCATAAAATCCTCAAAATTCTTCGTCAGGATGCCCGAAAACGCTGGAAAATCGTCCGCCAAACCATCTATTAGGGGTCAAAAAATGGGTCATGCTCATTCCCGGTCAGACGTGGAATTTAGCGGGGAACAGGCGGGTCAGCCTCGGACGCCGGACTTTTTTTGAGGGTCAAAATAAGGGGTCAAATCTGCCATTTCACATATTTCCCTTTATTTTTTGCTGCTTCCCATTCCCGTTCGCAGATGATTTAAATCTGCGAACTGCATTAACAGGTACAGCCATATATAAAAGGGGCGTGGGCAGATGGATCATCAGGCGCAAAAGAGGATTGCCGTAATCCCGGCAGCCGCGAATAAAGAGGATATACTGGCCTGCTATCTGGAGAAGGCAGGAGAGGAAGAGGGCTCTTCCCTGAAGGCATTTATCCCGAGACGGAAGATGAAAAAGCGATACCGGGGGGAATGGAACACTGTGACGGAGGATCTGTTCCCCGGCTATGTGTTCGCTGAGACGGGGGATCCCGAAGAGCTGTTAAGGACATTGCAAAAGGCGCCGGAGTTCTCAGGGATCCGGAACAGTGGCGGGATGGGCCTTGCCATGCTGGGACCGGAGGAGGAGGCGTTCATCCGCTGGATCGGAAAGGGAAGGGGAGACCACTGCATCGGCATCAGTACGGTACAGATCGCGTCGGATACGCCCTATAAAAAGGGCGACAAGGTAAATGTGCTCTCCGGCGATCTGAAGGACTTCGAGGAAGAAATCGTGGGATTCAACTTCCATAAGAGAAAAGCGATGGTCCAGACGCAGATGTTCGGCGGGAGGATCATCCACGTGGGGATCGAGCTGGCGAACAGCGCCCGATAAGGACTGCTATAGACCGCCCTGATTGCCAGACTGTCCGCAGGAGCTGGCGATCCGTGGCTTTAAGACAGGTTACAGATATCACAAATTTAGCGAATACATAATTGTCGCCTTGCCGCATTATGTGATTCGTTGATGTCAGATGGAGTGGAATGATCCGGTTGGGACACAGCGGAATGGCGAAGCATATGTAAAAACCGTGGAAGGGGCAATATACGGAGGGGATAGGTTAGCATGTGGTATGTCATACAGGTATTCACAGGCGACGAGGAGAAGATTGTCCGGATGTGTGATGAGATCGTAGGCATCTGTGACTGTGAAGGGAGCGTACTACAGAAATGCTTCATCCCTTATGCGCTTCGCAAGAGGAGGTACTGCGGCGGATGGCATATGGAGAAAAAGCCTCTGTTTCCGGGATATGTGTTCTTGACCAGCAGCGAGCCGGAGGTGCTGTTTCTGAGTCTGAAGCGTGTGCCGGGGCTTACGAGGCTGCTCGGCACGGGGGAAGAGATCGTCCCGCTGTCTGCGGGGGAGGAAAAGTTCCTGATTAAGCTGGGTGGGGAAAAGCAGATCGTGGAGAGCTCCATCGGGGTCATAGAAAATGACCAGATCATCATCACCAGCGGGCCATTGCTGGGGATGGAAGGCTGCATCAGGAAAATCGACCGGCATAAAAGAGCCGCCTGGCTGGAAGTAAGGATGATGGGAAGGACGATAGAGGCCCAGGTAGGGCTGGAAGTGGTGGAGAAGAAAAATAAATAGACGAAAGGCCAATAAACCAATTCCTCAAATGGTAAGTATGTAATTGTCATACGGGCATTTGGGGAATTTATTTGCATGCATGGTCACACAGGCTTCCGATCAGACTATCACAAGTGGGAGCTGGGAGGAGAGTAACAAGGTGTTCATTTCGGAAAATCACAATTTAAAACCGTTCGGGAAAAAGCTGTACATCAGCTCGCCGACGAGGCATCCGGGCGGCAAGACCGGCTATGAGGAGCTTGACTACATCAGGGAGGCATTTGATACCAACTGGCTTTCCACAGTAGGGCATAACATAGACGAATCCGAGCGCATGGTCGCCGGGAAGGTCGGCGTAAAATATGCGGTCGGGCTTACCTGCGGCACGGACGCCCTGCATCTGGCTGTGAAGTTGGCCGGGGTGAAGCGCGGGGATACGGTGTTCTCCAGCGACATGACATTTGTGGCGACCTGCAACCCCATCCTGTACGAGGGCGGCATTCCGGTGTTCCTCGATGCGGAGTACCAGACCTGGAACATGGACCCGGTCGCATTGGAAAAGGCGTTTTCTCTATATCCTGATACGAAGGTTGTTATCTTGGCGCACCTGTACGGGACGCCGGGGAAGATTGACGAGATAAGGGAAATTTGCAAGGAACACGGCGCATTCCTTATTGAGGATGCGGCAGAGTCGCTTGGGGCTACATATAAAGGAAAACAGACCGGCTCGTTTGGCGATATCGGCTGTATTTCATGCAATGGCAATAAGATCATCACGGGCTCCGAGGGAGGTTTCTTGCTGACCGATGACGAGCGGGTGAAAAATAAGGCTAAAAAATGGTCCACGCAGAGCCGCGAGCCCGCGCCGTGGTACCAGCATACGGAAATCGGGTACAACTACCGCCTGAGCAATATTATTGCGGGGATGATCCGGGGGCAGATACACCATCTGGAAGAGCACATCGAACAGAAAAAGGCGGTATGGGAGAGGTACCGGGACGGGCTGAAAGGTCTGCCGGTAACGATGAACCCGATTGACTTTGGGAACAGTGAGCCGAATTACTGGTTAAGCTGCCTGCTGGTGGACAAGGACGCCATGTGCAGGCAGGTCAGGAGCGAGACGGATGCGCTGTATGCGCCAGAGCATGGGAAGAGCTGCCCGACCGAGATATTGGAAAGGATCGCGGAGCTGAATACCGAGGGCAGGCCGATCTGGAAGCCGATGCATCTGCAGCCGCTGTACTATGGATATGGCTTCGTAACACGAGAAGGTGACGGGAGGAAAGCAGACAGTAAGGTGGGCGCGGACGGTAGGCCGCTGGATGTCGGGGCGGATATTTTCGACCGGGGACTGTGTTTGCCGAGCGACAATAAGATGGAAGAGGAAGAGCAGGAGAGAATTATCGAGGTTATCCGGGGATGCTTTGAATAAGAATTCAAGGATTGTGGAGGGCAGATAGGAGCGTCCAGGCTTTGATATAGGAGATGATGTTGGAACAGTCATTTGCTATTTACAATATGAAGCTAGGATATTTTCCGGCGTGTATAGTTTTATGTTGAAACTCTCAAAGTCCCTTGAATTGCGAGTGGCGATTCCATCGCATTTGTTGGATTTTGCACAAGTGGCAAGCAGACAGTCCTCAAAATCAGAT
>CAZFSW010000178.1:0-3313 GCA_964521655.1 uncultured Dorea sp. | reverse complement strand
CTTTTTTCGATCACTCAAAGCTCTGCTTTTGTGTGATAAATATAAAGCCCGCCCTGCCAGTGACAGGGCGGGCTTTAGGGCCTTAAAAACGATTTTACTCCAGCTCCTCCAGCGAGGGAACCTCCTGCGCAAATGTCTCTTCCCCCAGCTCGTTGATGGTCGTCTCCCCGGCTTTCCCATACTGGTAAAGCTGATCCAAAAACTCGATCACCGCCCGTATCTTCGTGCGCAGCAGATAGCCGCCGGACTGCGTGGTGCGCGCCAGTGAATCCACAGAGAGGTTCGGCGTCCACTCATACGCTTTCCCGTGGAAATCCTGAATCTTACACAACACCTCCTGAATCTCGCTCTTCGTAAGCGGAAGGAGCTGCGGCGCTTTCACCAGGATATCCAGGACCGTTCTGGCAGGCTCCTGCCCGTCCGGATAGATTTCCGCGAGGTTTTCGTAGTCGCGCTTTGCCTCAATCACATCCTCCACATAAGACGCGCTGAGCGCGAACAGGCTGAATGTAGATTCCAGAGAATTGTCGGGAAGAAGGAACCGCGCCATATTAAAATATGCCTTAAGCCTCGCTTTTTTTCCAAGCCGCCCCATCAGTTCCGTCTCATCGATCAGGATGACCCACCCGTGGTAGCCCATCTGCGTGAACAGGTGGCTCATAAAGGAAAAATAATCCCCGCAATGCTTTGTTTTTGAGAAATTCACATTGTATTTCACCGGCTGTCCGAAGATGCGGCGGTAGATTTTCTTAAGCGGGGCGTTCGCGATAAAATCTCCCTCCAGATCCGCCTGTAAAAGAAATTTTTCATCCGGATCCTCCGTATTGAGATAAGAGCGGAATAAATAGTACAGCTTGTCCGTCTCCAGTTGCTTTGCCGCATAGAGCAGCATTTCATTGGCGACAGGGCTGTTTGCGGATATTTTCTCCAGTTCCTGTGTGAACCCCGGCTGCACACGCATAGGGAGATACGTGTTCTGGATAATTTTCTGATAGACCAGATACAGCTTATCCATCGGCGTTTCTTTGCTCAGGGAAACCAGCGACACCACCATATGATTGGAATGCGCCAGATTGAAGACCGTATTGAGCAGATGCGTCTTTCCCTCGCCGTACTTGCCGCTTATGACCATCCCGCAGGAGCTCCCCTGCCCGCACACCTTCTCCATATGGCCGGATATTTCTTTCATGATCCGGGGGCGCGCCTCAGAAAAATATTCCCCCACCGCGCGGGACGGGATCCCTGAGCGAAGCGCCTCAATGATATGCCTTGCCTCAATATCATACATCTGCCTTCACCTCCTGCATCGCCATCTGAATAAGCTTCGGAATCCCAAAGGAACCTGTGCGCGCCTGCTGTGCGACCTCCTGCGCATCCTCCCGGCAAAGCGGGCAAACAGGGGCATTATTAACCATCTCCGCAAGGCTTTGGGAAATCGACATGATGACCTCCGGCGTATATTCCTGCGCCGCCAGACGGTCCAGATCGATCATATCGGAGAACCGGTTGAACCGCTCCCCGACGATCTCGTTCTGGATCCGCATCCACAGCGCCTGATACGATTTAAGCCCCGCGTTCTCATTGTCGATCAGCTCCCGGTCAAATGCGTAGATAAACATAATATTTTTCATGCTGTCAATATCATCGATCAGCTGGCGGATGCTCTCATAGGTGTCCTCCCGCTTCATCTTCGTATAATGGACCGGATCCAGGCTGGAGCGGCTGATCAGGACCTCCACGTCATCAATCGCGATAAACAGCCCGGACAAGCCTCCCATCCGAATGACCTCCGCGAGAGAGCGCAGCATATGCCGCGCGTTATATTTCGTGACCCGGCTCGGATAGAAGCCCAACGTGCGAAGCTGCGAGAGCTTTATCGTCCGATCCCCTTTAAGCCACGCCAAGAGCATCTCCTTATTCTGCTCCTCCAGCACCGGATAGCCGAGGATGCTTCCGGTAAGCATACTGCACGCCAGCGCAAAGTTATTATCCAGCATCGGGTTGTCGAGGAACATCTGCTTTAGCTGCGCGCGGATTTCCCGTTTCGTCAGGGCATCCCCCATATCATTCTGGGACAGGTAATCAATAAAGCGCAATCCTTCCGGGATCTCCGTATCGTCAAATCCCATCTCACGGATCAGGCGGCGGCTTACCGCCTCCAGGCATTCCATAATCCCGCACTGCCGGAGAATTTCAACATAAAGCTCCTTAAAATCATGCATCCAGATGTCCCTGGCAGAAAACTGCACCGTCTTATAGCCCTGCCTGGCTGCGATTGCCGTCATAAGCTGCAGGAAATGTGTCTTCCCGCTGCCCTCGCGCCCGGTCACAAACTTAATCTTGCTGCCGCCGTCCCTGATGTATTCCTTCAGATATTTCTCCTCCAGGAAATCCGTGAGGAAATGGATGCCACAGGTAAGCTTTTCCGCAGGCAGAACGTGAAACGCTTCCTTCTGCGCGGCAGGAATTTCCAGCTCCGCGTTAAACTCTAAATCCATACCCTACTCCTTACTCATGATAAAAACGAATCGTGGCAAAGAATTCCTCTTTTCCTTCTTTATCCAGAATCCGGATGCTTTTCTTCTGATTCCGGCTCGTGCCAAACTGAAAGCTTCTTCCATCCTTTGTCTTCTCAAGCCCCGACATATACAGTCTCGCCAGGTCGAAAGCAAAGCTCTGCTGGTCATATTCCCTCCGGAAACGGCCCATCGGCGCCAGGCTCTTGTAGAGGTCGTTCAGATAGACGTCCGCCTCCGGCTGCCTCTTCTTTTTCAGGATCGTCATATCATAAGCCTCCGCCAGCTCATTCGCGAAGGTCTGCTCATTAAAAAATGCCCTCTCCAGCTTCTCCTTCCCCTTCTTCACGCGCTCTACAAAGCTCTTCGGGCGCATACACTGCACCTTTTTCCGGTCCATATAGATATCCTGGTTATCCGCGTCCAGCCTGATCTTATACGGGAACATCTCATATACCGGGGCTTCCCCGCGCACGTCTACTCCCATTTCCTTGCAGGCGAGAAGCATCTGCCCGGCAAATTCCCCGCTCTTAAAGTACTCTTTTGCATCAAATCCGGAAACCATGCCCTCCAGCTCCTTAAGCGAGGACGAAAGCCCCGCCGCTTTCTCCGACATCGCCTCCAGATCCTTAGAAACACTCTTGAGATCGCCGCCCTCCGTCTCTTTCCCAATCGCTTTAAAAAGCCTCTGAAGCGCGGCAAGATTCTCCTTTACTGCTTTCTGCGCAGGCTGCATATCCTGGTATAAATTTTCATAATCCATCTTCTGTCTTCCTTTGTATTCTATATTTTTTTAA
>CAZFSW010000177.1:0-3317 GCA_964521655.1 uncultured Dorea sp. | reverse complement strand
TTAAATATACAAGGCACACCTGTAGCCGGTGGACGCCCTCGTATATTGCTTCTAATGCCGGCCAGCCATACAGGAGCTTTCCTGTGGCCGGAAAGGGCGCGCATACTGTCACGCGCCTGGGTACGCGAAAGCGCACCCCTATTAAAGTCAGTATCAAAACGTATGGAAAATGGAGGAAATTCACATGGCTCGTATTGCAGGTGTCGATTTACCAAGAGACAAACGTGTGGAAATTGGCCTGACCTACATCTATGGAATCGGAAGGTCAAGCTCAAACCGTATCTTAGCGGAGGCGGGAGTAAGCCCGGACATCCGCTGCAGAGACCTTACGGACGATGACGTGAGGAAAATCAGCGCAGTCATCGACGAGACTCAGATGGTGGAGG
Organism: uncultured Dorea sp.; assembly: GCA_964521655.1. Classification (GTDB taxonomy): domain Bacteria; phylum Bacillota; class Clostridia; order Lachnospirales; family Lachnospiraceae; genus CAPEBR01. The sequence continues at coordinate 2,931 of CAZFSW010000177.1, read as the reverse complement.
GCGATCTCCGCAGGGAGATTGCACTGAACATCAAGAGACTGCAGGAGATCGGGTGCTACAGAGGCATCCGTCACAGAAAAGGGCTTCCGGTGCGCGGCCAGAACACCAAAACCAACGCGCGCACAAGAAAAGGCCCAAGAAGAACCGTAGCAAATAAAAAAAAGTAGAGCACTTAGCGATGGCAAGCTGATAAGCGCAGCCTGAGCTTAGTGCGAACTTTGTTCTTCGGAACTTGGCGAGGTTCTTTCGAGCCTAGTTACGAAGAACCACCGTGCGAGGTTCTTTCGAGCCTAGTTACGAAGAACCACCGTGCGAGGTTCTTTCGAGCCCAGTTACGAAGAACTACAATGAAACAGAAAGGAAAGAGTAGGTTAGTTTTATGGCAAAAAAAGTTACAAAAAAAGTGACAAAAAAGCGTGTCAAGAAAAACGTTGAACACGGACAAGCACACATCCAGTCATCCTTTAATAACACAATCGTCACATTAACGGATGCACAGGGCAACGCCCTCTCATGGGCGAGTGCGGGCGGTCTGGGATTTAGAGGTTCAAGGAAATCTACCCCTTACGCGGCGCAGATGGCGGCCGAGACTGCGGCGAAAGCAGCATTGGTACATGGCTTAAAGACCGTGGATGTTATGGTCAAGGGGCCGGGTTCAGGAAGAGAAGCGGCGATCCGCGCGCTCCAGGCGTGCGGGATCGATGTGACAAGCATAAGAGACGTCACCCCCGTACCGCATAACGGATGCCGCCCGCCGAAGCGCAGAAGAGTCTGATTAGGAGGAAAGTGAAGACATGGCAGTAAATAGAGTTCCGGTTCTTAAAAGATGCCGTTCCCTGGGTTTGGAACCGGTATATTTGGGGATTGATAAAAAGTCTAAAAGGCAGTTGAAAAGGTCTAACAGAAAAATGAGCGAGTACGCACTCCAGCTCCGTGAGAAGCAGAAAGCAAAATTCATCTACGGCGTATTGGAGAAGCCTTTCAGAAATTATTATAAAAAGGCAAAACGCATGAAAGGCATGACAGGCGACAACCTGATGATGCTTCTGGAGTCAAGGCTTGACAACGTCGTATTCCGTCTGGGGCTTGCGAGGACAAGGCGCGAGGCGAGGCAGATCGTTGACCATAAGCATGTGCTTGTCAACGGAAAACAGGTGAACATCCCATCCTATCTGACGAAAGCGGGGGATGTGATTGAGATTAAGGAAAAACACAAAAGCTCTCCGAGATACAAAGAGATCGTAGAGGTCACGGGAGGACGCATGGTTCCGGAATGGCTTGAAGCGGATGCGGAGAATCTGAAAGGAACGGTTAAGGAGCTTCCGAACCGCGCGGCAATCGACGTTCCGGTCGATGAGATGCTGATCGTCGAGTTATATTCCAAATAATAGCCCGTAACGCCACAGGAGGTGGACTTAGTGTTTGATTTTAATAAACCCAATATTGAGATAACGGAGATTTCGGAAGATAAAAAGTATGGAAGATTTGTCGTAGAGCCCCTGGAGAGAGGATACGGTACGACCCTGGGCAATTCTCTGCGCAGGATCATGCTGTCTTCGCTTCCGGGCGCGGCAATCAGCCAGGTGAAGATCGACGGCGTACTGCATGAGTTCAGTACCATTCCGGGAGTGAAGGAGGACGTGACGGAGATCATCATGAACCTGAAGTCTCTGGCTATCAAAAACACGTCCGAGACGGATGAGCCCAAGACGGCCTACATCGAGTTTGAGGGAGAAGGCATTGTAACTGCGGCGGATATCCAGGTCGATCAGGACATTGAGATCATGAATCCTGACACCGTCATCGCGACCCTGAACGGCGGCGCGGACTGCAAGCTGTACATGGAACTTACCATTACAAAGGGAAGAGGCTATGTCAGCGCTGAGAAAAATAAGAACAGCGAGCTTCCGATCGCGGTCATCCCGATTGATTCGATCTATACGCCTGTGGAGCGGGTGAACCTCACTGTGGAGAATACCCGTGTCGGCCAGATTACGGATTTTGACAAGCTGACGCTTGACGTGTATACGGATGGGACTCTGCACCCGGACGAGGCGGTAAGCCTCGCCGCGAAGGTGTTGAGCGAGCATCTGAAGCTTTTCATCGACCTGTCTGAGATGGCGCAGGCTGCGGAGGTTATGATCGAAAAGGAAGACGACGAGAAGGAAAAGGTCCTGGAGATGAGCATTGACGAGCTGGAGCTGTCTGTCCGCTCCTATAACTGCCTGAAGCGCGCCGGGATCAATACGGTGGAGGAACTGACAAACCGGACGCCGGAGGATATGATGAAGGTGCGCAACCTCGGACGCAAGTCTCTGGAGGAGGTACTTGCGAAGCTCGATGAGCTCGGCCTCGGACTGAGCAAGAGCGAGGAGTAGGAACATTTGGCTAGTAAGCCCGAAGAGTATAACCAAATGGATGGAGGATTAGAAAAATGGCAATGTATAGAAAGCTTGGTAAAACATCAAGCCAGAGAAAAGCATTATTAAGGAATCAGGCGACCGCCCTGATACTGAACGGAAGAATCAAGACGACGGAGGCGAGGGCGAAGGAGCTGCGCAAGGTCGTGGAGCCGCTGATCGCCCTTGCGGTACGGGAGAAGGATAACTTCGAGGAGGTTACCGTCAAGGCGAAGGTTGCCCGCAAGGATAAGGACGGCAAGCGTGTGAAGGAGGTTGTGGACGGGAAGAAGGTTACCGTATACGACGAAGTGGATAAGAAGATCAAGAAAGATCTTCCCAGCAGGCTCCATGCGCGCCGCCAGATACTCCGCGTGCTGTATCCGGTAAAGGACGTGCCCTCTGCCCCTGCGGGAAGGAAGAGGAATACGAAGCAGATGGATCTCGTAGCGAAGCTTTTCGATGAGATCGCGCCGAAGTATGAGAACCGCAAGGGCGGGTATACGAGGATCATCAAGATCGGGCCGCGCAA
>CAZFSW010000176.1:2133-3332 GCA_964521655.1 uncultured Dorea sp. | reverse complement strand
CCCATGACCGCCACCCGTATGTCGAGCGGGAACTCCTGCGCCATCTCCTCCACCTGATTCGCGAGGGCGATGAGGTCAATCTTTGTGCGCCCGCAGGTCGGGCAGGACACCACCTCGATCCCGCCCTTTCTAAGCCCCAGCGTGCGTAGGATCAGCTTCGCGGATTTGATTTCCTCCAATGGGCTTCCGGTCAGGGACACGCGGATCGTATCGCCGATCCCCTGATACAGGATCAATCCCAGCCCGACGGAGGATTTGATATTGCCGGAAAGAATCGTCCCCGCCTCCGTGATCCCCACATGGAGCGGATACGGGCATTCCCTCGCGATAAGCTCATGCGCCCTCACGCACATCAAAACGTCCGAAGACTTAATACTGACGACCAGCTCCTCATAGCCCATGCGCTCGATCATACGCACCTTATCAAGCGCGCTCTCCACAAGCCCTTCCGCCGTCACGCCGCCATATTTTGCAATCAGCGGCTGTTCAAGTGAACCGCTGTTCACGCCGACGCGGATGGGAATATGGTATTCCTTCGCCTTATCCACCACCGCCCTTACCCGCGATTCATCCCCGATGTTCCCCGGATTGATGCGGATCTTGTCTGCGCCGTGCTCAATGGCCAGGATAGCAAGCCGGTAATCAAAATGGATATCCGCCACCAGCGGAATATGGATCTGCTCTTTGATCTGCCCCAGCGCCCGCGCCGCCTCTGCCGTCGGCACGGCGCAGCGGACGATCTCGCATCCCGCCCGCTCCAGAGCGAGGATCTGCGCCACAGTCGCCTCCACATCCTCGGTGCGGGTATTCGTCATAGACTGTATGGCAATGGGGCTTCCTCCCCCAATCTGCACTTTCCCGATCCTGACCTTTTTCGTGTTCTCTCGGTACATAACCCTGCCTTTCCCACGCGGATATGTCCCGGCATATGTGATACGCCGGGCGCAGCTCTTTATTTCTTCACAAAGGAAAGCTGTCCGCCATACTCCCGCTCCGTAAGCGTCAGCTTCCCAGATTCCACACTGTAATCAAAGGTCGTCGCAAGCGCCTCCAGGCTGTCCTCCGCCTCCTTAAACGCATCGCTCTCCCCGGTTTCTCCTGCCAGACGGTCAAGCTCTGCCGCATCCACTTTCATGGTAATCGTCTTCGCGTCCTTATCTAAAGAATACTGCATCTGGACCGACGCGTCCGCGCCGTCT
>CAZFSW010000176.1:0-2033 GCA_964521655.1 uncultured Dorea sp. | reverse complement strand
CGCCACATTTGTTGATATCGGGAACCATTCGTGTCGTTTTGACGCGCAAATTGGTAAAATATAGAAAATGAGCAGAGGGGGAACTGTTATGGCGTTTGACAAGAGATTAAAAGAACTGCGCATGAAAAATGATATGACACAGAAATATGTGGCAGCCCAGCTCAACGTTGCCCGCTCCACCATCGCCGGATACGAGACAAAATGCCGTCAGCCCTCCCAGGAAAACCTGACCGCCCTCGCCAACCTGTTCCATGTCTCCATTGATTATCTTCTGGATGCGGAAAATGCGATCCAGGCCAGTCCTTCAAGAAATGGAATACTGGATACAGAAGAGCAGGCTCTCCTCCTCCGGTATTCCAAACTTTCCGGCAGATCCAAAAAAGACCTTTTTGAATATATCGACCTTTTAGAGCTAAGAGACGGAGCCTAGCATTCTTCCGCAGCCTTTAAAAGCAGCTTCTCCGTGTCCCCCCAGCCAATACAGGGATCGGTGATGGATCTTCCATACACCATGTTCTCCCCGATATCCTGTCTTCCTTCTTCCAGATAGCTTTCCACCATAATCCCCTTGATCAGAGTCTTAAGCTCAGGGTTCATCCTCCGGCTGTGCAGGACCTCGCTCACAATGCGGAGCTGTTCCTTATACGCCTTATTAGAATTGGAATGGTTAGCGTCGATGATAACCGCGCGGTTCTTGAGTTCCTTCTTCTCATACAGACGCAAAAGCCTCATGCAGTCTTCATAGTGATAATTAGGGATGCTTGTCCCGTATTTGTCCACGCCGCCCCGCAGGATCGCGTGCGCGAGTTCATTGCCGTCCGTGGAAACATCCATACCCCTGTAAATAAAACGGTGTCCGTGCTGCGCCGCCACGATGGAATTCAACATCACAGACAAATCCCCGCTGGTTGGATTCTTCATCCCGACCGGGATGTCCAGGCCGCTGGCAGTGAGACGGTGCTGCTGATTCTCCACAGACCGCGCTCCGACTGCCTCATAGGAGAGGATATCATCGAGATAGCTCCTGTTCTCCGGGTAGAGCATCTCGTCCGCCGCAGTCAGCCCGGTCTCCTCCATCGCCCGCAGATGCAGCCTGCGGATGGCAAGGATCCCCGCATACAGATCCGGCGCCTTATCCGGATCGGGCTGATGGAGCATCCCCTTATATCCCTCCCCCGTCGTCCGGGGTTTATTCGTATAGATGCGTGGAATCAGTACCAGGCGGTCCGAGACCTTCTCATTCATCCGTGCCAGGCGCCCCACATATTCACACACAGATTCCTCATTATCCGCCGAGCACGGGCCGATGATCACCAGAAGCTTGTCGGATTCCCCCATAAATACCCTGCGGATTTCCTCATCCCGCTTTGCTTTTATCTCTTTTAAGCTGTCGGAAAGAGGGTATTCCTCCTTAAGCTCTGCCGGGGAGGGCAGCGCCTTGTTGATCTTCATTGCCATCTTCCACGCCCTCCCAATTAGCTGTTTTGTCTGATTAGTTCCTCTATCTGTTCCGGCTCCGGCATCGAGCGCAGCGCTCCCTTTTTCAGCGTGATAAGCGCCGCCCCCGCATTTGCGCGGGTAAGGATTTCCATCAGCTTTCCTTCATCAAGCCCCTCCACGCCGTATTTCAGGATGCCGTCAATTGCACATGCGCAGAACGTATCCCCCGCGCCCGTCGTCTCCACCGCGTCCACGGAAAAGCCCGCCTTTTCCGCCCGTATATCCTGATAGTAGGCGCGGCTTCCTTCCTTCCCCATCGTGAGGAAGATCACCGGAATATGGTATGTCTCCTGAAGATAACGGATCCCTTCGTCGTAATCTTCTTTCCCGGAGATAAACTGGATCTCGTTATCCGATATCTTCAGCATATCGCAATAGGGAAATACATAACGCATCGCGTCTTTTGCATCGTCCAGCGACTTCCAGAGCGGCTCTCTTAGGTTGGGGTCAAAGGTGATCAGGCAGCCCGCCTCCTTCGCCGCTTCCAGCGCTTTTTTTGTCGCGCTTCTTGCCGGTTCGTCCGTCATGGACAG
>CAZFSW010000175.1:0-3356 GCA_964521655.1 uncultured Dorea sp. | reverse complement strand
CCGATTTATACAACCACAATTATCCCGCCGTCCGCCGCGTACATACTGCTGATGCCTCTGGTATCCAGAAGGATGATATCCTTAAAATGCGCCATCTCCGCAAGCTCGCGTTTCACGGACTCCGCGCGCTCCCGGCAGTTACAGTGGGAAATGGCAAGGATCTTATCCTCCGCCCCCTTTACCTCCGAGACAATATGCCCTGCCATCTTAGAGAGCGCCTTTTTCACGCCCCGCGCCTGCCCGAGCTGGCAGATCGCGCCCTCCGGCGTGGAGCCCATGACGGGCTTGATATTAAGCGCGCTCGCCACGAAAGCTTTGATGCCGGTCAGCCTCCCATTCTTCCTGAGCGTCTCCAGCGTCTCCAGCACGAAATACGTGTGCTGTTCCTCAATATACGCCTCCACCTGCCTGACTACTTCTGCAAAGGGCAGCCCCGCCTCCTCGCACTCCTGGATTTTCATCCCGATTAATGTCTCGCCGATGGATGCAGACTTTGAATCAAACACATAAATGTCCTTCTCGCCATACTCCTCCACATACAGGCTCTTCCCGAGAACCGCGCTGTTATAGGAGCCGCTTAGCCTGGCGGAGAGCGTCACTGCGTACACCCGCTCGGCGCCGCACCGATACCCTTCCATGTAGAGCTCTGGCGAAGGGCACGAGGACTTCGGGCATTCTGGCGCTTCCTCCACATATTTTAAAAACCGGGCCTGGTCAAAGGTCTCATCATCTATGATGTGATGCCCGCCCACATCAATCTCCAGCGGCGCCGTCTCAAAACACCCCGATGCCTTCATCTCCTCCGTAAGCTCCCCACAGCTATCAATGATGACCTTATAGCTCATACTGCCCATCCTCCCAATACGCCGTCTTCCATTACTGCCCGTCGTATTATTCAATTCTATTATATGTAGTTTTCAATACTACTTACCTATGATAGCACACTTTTTTCGGAAATGAAACCCCCTTATTGTTTTATTTCTATCCTCCTGGAAACCCCGAGAGCAATGCCCATCTCCGCCAGGAGGAGCACAAGGGACGTTCCGCCGTAGCTGATGAACGGCAGCGTGATCCCGGTATTGGGAATCAGGTTTGTGACCACGGCGATATTCAGGATCACCTGCAGCGCAATATGAGAAAAAATCCCGGCCACAATCATAGAGCCATACATATCCGGCGCGTTCTGCGCGATAAACAGCAGACGGTACAGCAGCATCCCAAACAGGGCCAGTATCATAATCACGCCGAATACACCCAATTCCTCACAGATGACCGTGAGGATCATATCGTTCTGTACCTCCGGGATAATCATTTTCTGGGCGCTGTTCCCAAGCCCTTTTCCGAAGAACCCGCCCGAACCGATCGCGTAAAGTCCCTGGATGATCTGGTAGCCCTCGCCGGACGCATATTTTTCAGGATCCAGCCAGGTGAGGATCCTCTGGAGGCGGAAATCCCCGCTGGAGGAGAGCCTTTCCCCAAGCATATGCACACCCACCGCCAGCGCGCCCACGCCAGCCGCTATGATCACCAGAAACGGCGCGGTCTTGGGATGCATGACAAAAATCAGCATACAACTGATCCCCAGCACGATCACCGCCGCGCTCAGGTTGTCTGTGAGCAGGAACACACAGGCTGCCGATATCCCGCCCCACAGCAGGATCTTCCCAATCCCTCTCCACGTGTACGCCTCTTTCCCTAAGCGTATGATCACAACCGGGAGAAATAAGATCACAGCAATCTTTGCCACCTCTGACGGCTGGAACTGCTGCCCGAACGGAAGCTGAAGCCATCTCCTCGCGCCGTTGACCGTCTTTCCGAGCGGCGTCTGCACAAGCGCCATCAGGAGGATCGACAAAAAATAAAGCGGCTTCGCCCATTTGATATAAATATGGTAATCAACAACAGACACAACCAGCATCAGCGTAAACCCTGCCGCGCCAAAAATAAGCTGCCGTTTGAAATAATGCATACTGTCCCCATAGTCCACCAGCGCGCTGTAGGAGCTGGTGCTGTACAGCATGATCAGCCCAAAGCAGATCAGGAAAACGAGAACCGCCAGCATATTATAATCAAAATATCGTCTCTTCTTCTCCATTTCTCACACTCCCATCTCATTTCCCTATTATACAGGGAGGCGTCTCCAAACACAACCGCAAAAATACGTCTGCGGCACAACTTCCGCATTTTTACATACTATATTATTGCAAATATTTATGGAAGGAGAATAAAATATGCCGAACTACCGTTATCATTCGCCGGACTACGCAAGACGCACGCAGCGCGGGCAGTCGCGCGGCCCCGTACAGATCCCTGCATCCTGCCCGGAGACCACCTGCCCCGTGTGCCGGGACGACAAATATGACGAGCTGACGGAGCTGCCTCTCGCGATGGCATACGTGCCGTGGCAGGCGTGGCGTAATCTGTACGAGCCGGAAAAAGGATTTCAGCGTGGAACTATATTTGAGGAACTGGATAAGCCGTTCCGGGGGATGGGAGGTTGTCAGAATGCCAGATAACAAACCCTGCCGCAGGGAATTATTAAACTGGATCAATGTCGTAAGCTTCGCCGTCGATGACGTGAAGCTCTTCCTCGACACGCACCCGTGCGATATGGAAGCACTGGAATACTTTGAGGAATTCAAAAAACAGCGTGTGCAGGCTTTAAAAGAATATGCCAAATACTACGGCCCGCTCACCATCGACAGCGCCTGCTCTCCGGCAGAGCGCTGGGCGTGGATCGACGAGCCGTGGCCGTGGCAGGAAGGAGGCTGTTAAGTTATGTGGCTATATGAAAAAAGACTTCAGCACCCGGTAAAGATCACGAAGACAGACCCGAAGATCGCGCAGGTCATCATTTCGCAGTTCGGAGGCCCGGACGGAGAGCTCGCCGCCTCCATGCGCTATCTCTCCCAGCGGTATACCATGCCTTATAAGGAAGTGACCGGGATATTGACGGATATCGGTACAGAAGAGCTCGCCCACATGGAGATCATCTGCGCCATCGTCCACCAGCTCACAAGAGACTTAACCCCGGAGCAGCTTAAGGAATCCGGCTACGATAAATACTATGTAGACCACACACTTGCTCTCTGGCCGCTGGCCGCGAGCGGAGCGCCGTGGACCGCCACTTATTTCCAGTCCAAAGGCGACCCGATTACAGACCTGCACGAGGATATGGCGGCAGAGCAGAAAGCCCGCACAACCTATGACAACATCCTCCGCCTTGTGAAAGATCCGGAGATCTGCGAGCCAATCCGCTTCCTCCGCGAGAGGGAGATCGTTCATTACCAGCGTTTTGGCGAATCCCTGCGCGTTGTGCAGGAGCATCTGGACAGCCGCAACTTCTACGCGGTCAA
>CAZFSW010000174.1:0-3372 GCA_964521655.1 uncultured Dorea sp. | reverse complement strand
AAATCCCTTTGACTTTTATGGCATAATCATACATAATATACAAGGCTTATCATAGAAAAGAAAGAAGGCTCTTACTTTGGACCGATTAGACATCAAATTATGGACATTGGAGGCGAGAGGGCATATCGTCCCGGACCGCTCCCTCCTCAAGACCCCGGAGCAGATTGCCGCCATCAAAAAAAGCGCGGCGCTCAACACCGCTGTCTTAGACCATGTAGCGGCGCACATCCACATCGGGATGGACACCGCCGAGATCGACAGGCTGGTATATGACTTCACCACGCAGCACGGCGGGACTCCCGCGCCGCTTGGCTATGACGGCTTCCCAAAAAGCGTATGCACCTCGATCAACAATGTGATCTGCCACGGGATCCCCGATGAGAATGTGATTCTCGAAGACGGCGATATCCTGAATGTAGACGTGTCAACAGAGCTTAACGGCTATTACTCGGACGCCTCCCGCATGTTCGCCATCGGAGATATCTCTCCGCGCGCCGCAAGGCTTGTGCGCGTGACTGCGGAATGCGTGGAGCGGGGGCTTCGCGCCGCGAAACCGTGGGGGCATCTGGGCGATATCGCCTACGCCATCAACACCCACGCCCGCAGAAACGGCTACTCGGTAGTCGAGGAAATCGGCGGGCACGGCATCGGCCTGGAATTTCACGAGGAACCCTTTGTGTGCTATGTCGCCCCAAAGGGCAGCGAGATGGTGCTTGTCCCCGGCATGATGTTCACGATTGAGCCCATGATCAACGAGGGCAGCCCCGATTATTACATTGACGAGGACAACGGATGGACCGTGTATACCATCGACGATGGCCTGTCCGCACAGATTGAATATATGGTGCTGGTTACGGATACAGGGGTTGAGGTCCTGTCAAAATGAAGCCTCTGCCCCTGTCCTTACTTCTTCCCGCAGCAGACGCTCACAGGCCATCCGCCCGGACGGCCCGATAAGCATATCGGGATCTTACTTCTGGCCGTAGTAGGCGTTCGCCCCGTGCTTGCGGTAATAATGCTTATCCTGGAGGATCTGCGGGGCTGGCTTCACCTCGGGGTTAAGCTGCTCGCATCGTGCCGCCATTTTCGCGACCTCCTCAAGAACCACCGCATTATGGACGGCCTCCTTCGCATCCTTCCCCCATGCGAACGGGCCGTGGTTCTTGCAGAGCACTGCCGGCATAGATAGATAATCAAGCCCGCGCTCTGTGAAAGAATCCGCAATCACCACGCCGGTATTCCACTCATAACCGGCATCCAGCTCCTCCTGCGTCAGGTTGCGCACGCAGGGAACCTCCCCGTACAGATAATCCGCGTGGGTCGTGCCATAACAGGGGATGCCGCGCCCCGCCTGTGCCCAGCTTGTCGCCCACGGGGAATGAGTGTGGACGATTCCCCCGATATTCGGGAACCGATTGTAAAGTACGCAGTGCGTCGCTGTATCAGAGGAAGGGTTGTAACGCCCCTCCCTTTTCTTTCCCTCCAGGTCAACGACCACCATATCCTCCGGGCTAAGCCTGTCATACTCCACGCCGCTCGGCTTAATGACAAACAGCCCTGATTCTCTGTCAATGGCGCTTACGTTCCCCCATGTAAAGGTGACAAGCCCATATTTGGGGAGCAACAGATTCGCCTCATATACCTCTTTTTTCAACTGCTCCAGCATGATATACCTCCTCCCTGCACTTCCTACTTCAACGCCTCGATCGCCGCCTTCTGCGCCGGTATGAAAGCGAGGAACTTCTTCATGTAGGCTTCAAAGCCTTCCACGTCCTTCGGGTCGGGCTGCGCGACTTCTTTTTTCGCCCCGGCAAATACCTTGTGGTTCAGGAAATCCTCCAGGCCCTCCCCGTCCTCTCTGTTCACAAGATACGAGGCGAGGATCGCCTGCCCCCAGGGGCCGCCCTCCCCGGCAGTCTCCATAACCGCGACCGGTGTATCAATCGCCGCCGCAAGGATTTTCTGGCCGACGCCCTTTGTCTTGAAAAGGCCGCCATGCCCTAACATAGAATCGATCTGGACGCCCTCCTCCTTCTGTAAGATGTCCATGCCGTATTTCATCGTCGCCAGCGACACGAAAAGCTGGGAGCGCATCAGATTGGCCAGGTTAAAATTGCTCTCCGGCGTGCGCACCACCATCGGCCTCCCCTCATATACGCCGAGGCTCGGCTCTCCCGACAGGAAGCCGTAGGAAAGCACCCCGCCGCAGTCGGCGTCGCCCTCCAGCGCCTTGTTATACAGCATTTTGTAGAGCCTGTCCATATCTGCATCAATTCCGAAGCTCTCTGCAAATTCCCTGAAAATGTGTACCCACGCATTAAGATCCGATGTGCAGTTATTCGCGTGCGCCATCGCCACCGAGCTCCCGTCCGGGGTCGTCACCATGTCGATCTCCGTATGTAAATTCTTCAGTTCCTTTTCCAGGACGACCATCGCGAAGATCGAGGTACCGGCAGATACATTGCCCGTGCGCTTCGCGACGCTGTTCGTAGCCACCATTCCCGTACCAGCGTCTCCCTCCGGCGGGCATACAGGAATCCCCGCCTCCAGGTTCCCGCTCTCATCCAGAAGCCTTGCGCCCGCCTCCGTCAGCACGCCCGCATCCTCTCCTGCAAGGAGCACCTTCGGGAAAATGTCGCGCAGCTTCCACGGATAGTTTTTATCCGCAATCAGGTTGTCAAACTTGCAGACCATATCCTCATAATAGTCCTTCGTCTTCGGGTCGATGGGGAACATCCCGGAGGCGTCTCCGATGCCAAGCACCTTCTGCCCGGTAAGCTGCCAATGGATATACGCCGCCAGCGTTCCCACATAAGCGATATCCTTCACATGCTCCTCCCCGTTTAGGATGGCCTGATAGAGATGGGCGATGCTCCACCTCATCGGCACATTATACTGGAAGAGCTCTGTGAGCTTCGCCGCCGCGTCCGCCGTCGTAGCATTCCTCCAGGTGCGGAACGGCACAAGCAGCCTGTCCTCCTTATCGAATGCCAGATAGCCGTGCATCATGGCGCTGAAGCCGATCGCCGCCGCCCTTGTAAGCGTCACGCCGTACTCTTTTTTGATATTATCGGCAAGGCTTCTGTAGCATCCTCTAAGCCCCGTCCATATCTCGTCCTGATGATAAGTCCAGTACCCGCCCTCCAGACGGTTCTCCCACTCATAATCGCCCGAGATGACCGGCTCATGCTTTTCATTGATCAGCACAGCCTTGATCCGCGTCGAGCCAAACTCAATGCCGATCACGCCCTTGCCCGATTCAATCAGTTTCTTTGCTTCCATAGTGAACACCTCCATCTGTAAAAATTTTGTTTACGCAGTCACTACCAGCGCCGAATATGCCCCCAGCTCTACAGCCAGCTCCCCGTTCTC
>CAZFSW010000173.1:0-3380 GCA_964521655.1 uncultured Dorea sp. | reverse complement strand
CATACTCCGTCAAGGACTTCCGCACGATGCAGTTCTTAGACTGGTTTGTGAAGGAGCAGGGCGAGGAGGAGACGAACGCCGAGAACCTGGTGAAGAAGTTCGAACTGTTCGGGGACGACCCGAAGAGCCTGTATATGCTCGACAATGAGCTTGGCACAAGGGTGTATTCCGCGCCGTCGCTTACCCTGTAATTGTGGAAAGAAAGAGGCTGCCGGAGAAATAAGGAGATGTGGATATGCTGCTTTTGCAACAGATGATAGTATTGCTTCTCTATATGCTCATCGGGTATTATCCGGCGAAAAAAGGGATTTTTAACAAGGAGTTCAGCGATAAGATCTCATGGATCGTCGTAAATATCGCGAATCCGGCGCTGACCCTCTCCGCAGTCGTGAATGGGGACGGCTCCATAACAGGCAAGGACCTGCTTTGGACTGCCGGGCTCGCGGTTGCCATTCTGGGCGGGATGGCTCTGTTTTCCCGTGTATTGCCGTGGCTTATGCGTACCAGGCGAGAGGAGAGGGATGCGTATATCCTGATGACGGCTTTCAATAATATCGGGTTCATGGGATTCCCGGTGATCGTCGCGATGTATGGGGAACAGGCGCTTTTGTATGCGGCTGTTTTCAGTATGCTGTTTAATGTATTGATCTATACTTACGGGATCCTGACGATACAGGAGGAGAAGACGGGGCTCCAGTGGGGCAAGATATTGAATATCGGTACATTCAGCAGCATTGCCGCGATCGTGCTCTATCTGGGCAGGATCCCGCTGCCGCTGCCGCTAAAGACGGTGATAGGTGGACTGGGGGATCTCGCCCCGCCGCTCAGTATGATGGTGATCGGGATGTCCCTTACGGCAATCAGCATAAGGGAAATGTTCATGGATGGGAAGCTCCTCTCTTATTCTCTGGTAAAGCTTCTGGTCGTGCCGGTTGTGGCAATGTGCGCGGTCAACCGGGCGATCGATAATGAGGTGCTGCGCGGGGTGTGCATGGTCATGCTTGCCACGCCTGCCGCGAGCATGACGGTGATGCTCGCCAGCCAGTACGGAAGCGAGAAGAGCGCCGAGGTTGCGGCAAAGGGGGTCGCGCTTACGACCATCCTGTCAGTCGTGACGATCCCGGTGGTCTCTGCGATCGTGCTGTGATAGATTTCCACCTGTGCAGGCGCAGGTATTGCGCTTGCACAGGTGGAAATCTCTGGAAATGCATACGGAAAAGCGGGCAGCCTGCGCTGCCCGCTAAGTCCTGGTATTAATCTTATTTTATATATTACTTTTAAATATCACAATCATCACAATCTATTATAAGGTTAGTTCATTGTAAAAACAAAAAAGCATTTCAAAAATATGATTAATGGCATTCCTTAAAGCTTTGTTACGTTGACTGCCTGCGGTCCCTTCGTACCCTCGGTCACATCAAACTCCACTTCCTGACCCTCATCCAGAGACTTGAAGCCTTCCATGTTCAGCCCTGAGTAATGTACGAATACATCCTTTCCTTCTTCGTCGGAGATGAATCCGTATCCTTTTTGGTTGTTAAACCACTTTACTGTACCCTTCATAACAATACCTCCATAAATAATAAAAATGCGATTCGGAATATTCCGAATTACGGTACGTGGTAATTGTACCGTGCTTTTGCGAAAAAGTCAATACATTTTTCCCGAACTTCCTTGACGAAGAATGTCAGGGCGTGTAAAGTAGAAGCATAGATTTTATGAAGTATGAGGGAAAAGCAATGATCACACTAACGGGAAAAAAGATATCCGAGGGGATTGCCATTGGCAAGCTGATGTTTTACAAAAGAGACCTTAAGGACGATAAAAAAATATACGTCAAGGATGTGGAGAAGGAGATCCAGCGTTTCCAGCGGGCGAGGGAGAAGGCGGTAGCCGAGCTTTCGCTCTTGTATGAGACGTCCGCACGGGAGGTCGGGGAAGCAAACGCGGCTATCTTCGAGATGCAGCAGGAAATTCTGGAGGATGCGACGTATATTGACAAGATTACATCCATGATCCTGGAACAGAAGCTGAATGCGGAATATATCGTCCAAAAGGCTGCGGATAGCTTTCTCAAGGATCCGGAATTGCAGAAGAAGGGCTATGGAAAGAGCCACGAGGCGGACGTCAAAGACGTGGCTCTCAGGCTCATCCGCATCCTGACGAGAAGCTGGAAGGATAAAATGTTCATGGATGAGCCATTTGTGCTGGCGGCGGACGAGCTGTACCCAAGCGACGCAGTGCAGCTCGACAAGACGAAGGTGTTGGGTTTTGTCACGATGTACGGGACGATCAATTCCCATACGGCAGTGCTTGCGAGGACAAGGGGGATCCCATCTGTAATCGGGCTGGGGGAAGTGCTGAAGAAGGAGTACGAGGGGAGAACGATCATTGTGGACGGGTATGAGGGCAAGGTCTATATCGAGCCGGATTACGCGACGCTGATGAAAATGAAAAACCGCCGTGATACGGGCGCGAGCCATGTCAGGAACCTGGAGCGTCTGAAAGGGAAGGAAAATGTCACACAGAGCGGGCAGAAGATCGAAATATGCGCAAATGTGGGAACGAGGGAGGATATCGAGAATGTCCTGCGAAGCGACGCCGGAGGAATCGGGCTCTTTCGCAGTGAGTTCCTGTACATGGAGACGGGCAACCGGATCCCAACGGAGGATCAGATCTTTCAGGTTTATAAACTGGCGGCGGAGTCCATGGGCAACAACCGTGTCGTGATCCGCACCGCAGACCTTGGCGGCGACAAGATGGCGCAGTGCATTAATATGGGCCATCAGGACAATCCGGCGATCGGCGTCAGGGGGCTTCGCCTGTTATTTGAGAAGGAAGATCTGTTCCTGGAGCAGCTCCGCGCGATCCTGCGGGCGTCCGCATATGGGAATGTCGCGATCATGTTCCCGATGATTGCGTCTATCGAGGAGGTTACGCGTGCCAAAGAGACGCTGGAGCGGGCAAAGAGGATGCTTAAGGAGGAAAAGCAGGCATTTGACGCGAATATTCAGGTCGGCGTGATGATAGAGACTCCTGCGGCGGTCATGATCAGCGGGGAACTGGCGCGGGAGGTGGATTTCTTCAGCATCGGGACGAACGACCTGACGCAGCTTACCCTGGGCATGGATCGGGGGAACCGTAAGATAGAGAAGTATTATAACCCGCACCATCCGGCGATCCTCAAGATGATCCGGATCGTGACGAATAATGTTCATTTGGAAGGCAAGCATATCAGTGTCTGCGGCGATTTGGCGGCAGACCTGTCTATGACGGAATTTTTTATACAGGTGGGGATCGACGAGCTGTCGGTTGCGCCGCATCAGGTGCTGGCGCTGCGAAAGAAGATACGGGATATCCAATAGATATATTTCGCCTGC
>CAZFSW010000172.1:0-3401 GCA_964521655.1 uncultured Dorea sp. | reverse complement strand
CGCATCGCCCCGGCAAGCTTGCCAAGCTCATCCTTCGCCTCGTACTCCACATTCATGTCGAGCTTGCCTTCTTCTATAGCTTCCATCACGGACTCCATCTCCTGGACAGGAGTTACAACCGAACGGATCAGCACAACCGCCATGAATACAGCGATGACAAGCGCCAGAGCCGCAAGCACGATCGCCACGATCATCTCCAATTCCTGGCTCTGCATGGCGCTTTCATAATTGTTCGTCGCGATGTCGTTCTGCTCGTCATTAAATGTCTTGATGATCTGTCCTGCGTCTACGGCAGCCGGATTATACTCACTGACCACAATATTTTGCGCCTGCGTGTTAGATGCATCCGTATTTTCCTCAGCGAGCTCCAGGATCTCCTCACGCATCGAATCCAGCGAGTCCATCGCCTCTTTAAATTCATCCAGATCGCTCATATCCCCGTCGAAGTTCTCATCAAACCAGGCAAGCTGTGAATCAATGTCGTCCAGGTTCGTCTGCATCTCCTCCAGCGACTCCTCGGTCTCAGCCTGGTCCTCCTGCACCGTCGCCAGCAAGATATTCTTTGTGGAACTCTGCAGATCCACGCGGATCAGGCGGGCGCGCATGGTGGCCTCATGCCTCATAGAATAAAATGTCGTGTATTTACTGCCCGTATTGCGCATGCCCAGGACTGTAAACACAATGGCAATCATAAAAACGATGATTACGCACGCAAAGGCGATTGTAATCTTTTTCTTCATGTTTAAATTCTTCATCCTCTTATCCTCGCTTTGACTATGTATTCGTGCCGGCTGACCTGTCTCCCAGATCTCTATGCGGACTAAGGGACGGCACTGCTGCGCTGTTCACTTCATGCTTCCCGTCGGCACGAAGAACCTGCCAGCCTTTCCCGAAGCCCGGTATCCTTCCCCCTCCTCCTGTCTTAATCTATTAATTATTTATTATGTATGAAACCCTTTTCCCTTACTTTACCACGTTTCAGCTTCCTGCGTCAATGGCTTTTTTACAGAAAACAGGCGAAATACGTGGAAATATGTCAAAAAAGGCCTGGCGTCTGCCGCGTCCGTCCCTCGTCCGGCGCCGTACATATATAAATATTATCGGCATCCAAAAAAGCAAGTATAAGAGGCTTTCCCCAAATTTTTGATGAAATTTAGGGCATTTCCAGCACTGCTGCCTCACACGGCCGCAGAGAGATCTCTTTGTTGCAATATCTCTCCCGCGTGCCCGCCATGTTGCAAAGCAGCAGGCGCGCCGGGGCGTGCGGGAGCGCAAGCTCTGCATCGCCTTCGCCGAAATTTGCCAGCACCAGCGCTTTTTTCTCTTTTGTCTGCCGGTAGAATGCCATCACGCCCTGCGCTTCCTCATAAGCGGGGACGAACGCGCCGTTTACGAACACGTCCTTCCATTCCCCGCCCTTTCGCAGGGCGATAAGCCTCCGGTAATAATTCAGCACGGAAGATTCATCCGCCTCCTGCGCCTCTACGTTAATCTCTGTGTAGTTCCCATTTACCCTAAGCCACGGCGTCCCTTCCGTAAACCCGGCGTTCACCCCCGCGCTCCACTGCATCGGCGTGCGCGCGTTATCCCGGCTGTGGCGGGCGCAGGCCCTAAGCGCCTCCTCTTCAGAAAGCCCCGCCGCCAGAGCCATCCGGTACTGATTCTTCGTATCAAGGTCATCATAATCATCAATGCTCTCCATCAGACAGTTCCTCATCCCAATCTCCTGCCCCTGATAGAGCACCGGGATGCCGCGCAGGAGCACGCTTACCGTGCCCAGCATCATGACGCCCTCCGGGGTCTGCGCATACTCTGGCAGATAGCGGCTCGCCCCTCTCGGCTCATCGTGGTTCTCGATAATATTCGCATAGAAGAGCCTCTCCTGCGCTTTCGTCTGGGAGCGGATAAGCGTCCTCTTCCATTCCTCAAATTCCACCGGCTTTGCGTCATAAAAGCCGTGTTCCCCCTGAGACATGATATGGGGCGCGAAGTCGAACATCGTCGAAAAATAGCCGTCCTCCCCGATGAAATCCTCCAGCTCCTCCTCTTTCACATTGAAGACCTCGCCCACCGTGAACGCCCCGTGCGGGGCAAAGGCCCTCTCTTTCATCTCGCTTAAAAATTCCCCGATCCCGCTTGCGGACTCAATCATCTTCACGCCGTTACAGAGCCCGTCCGGCCCGTCGGGAGAAAAGCTTGGAAATGTAGTGTCCTTCTTTATATTGATAATCGCATCGATGCGGAATCCCGCAATCCCCTTATCCAGCCACCAGTTGATCATCTCGTAAATTTTCCCGCGCACCTCCGGGTTCTCCCAGTTTAAGTCCGGCTGCTCCTTCGAGAACATATGGAGATAATAAAGGTCTGTCCCCGGCACCTTATCCCAGGCGCTCCCGCCAAAATATGAGCGGGCGTTATTCGGGCGCTTCCCGTCCTTTCCACGCACAAAGTAGAAATAGCCGCCGTATTTCCCATAGGGGTCTTTAAGAGCTTTCTGGAACCATTCGTGCTGGTCGGAGCAGTGGTTTACCACCAGGTCCATCACAATGCCCATATCACGCTTCTTCGCCTCCGCAACCAGCTCGTCGAAATCTTCCATTGTGCCAAAATCTTTCCCGATGCTGTAATAATCGGAAATGTCGTAGCCCTGGTCCACAAACGGCGACGGATAGACGGGGGAAAGCCAGATCAGGTCGATCCCCAGCTTCCTGATATAATCCAGCTTCAAAATCACGCCCCTCAGATCGCCGATCCCGTCCCCGTTGCTGTCATAAAAGCTCTTGGGGTATATCTGGTACACGATTTTGTCCTTCCACCATGCCTGTCCCATTGTCTGCATCCTCCTGCTTCAGTATATTTTATGGTGAAACTGCCAACAGGTATTTTCTACAGGCTTACCTACAGGCAGAAACGCCTCATCATCTGCCCCGCGCACCACGGGATATCTCTTTTTTCCACGCCCTCCAGCGTCACAAGCTTATATCTCGCAAGCGTCCTTCCATCAAGCGTATAGAGGACGTTTCCCACTTCCTCGCCCCTCCTGGCCGGCGCGCTAAGCGATTTTCCGCACTCCACTCTCACCTCCACCTCTTCGTCCGCACGCAGAAGCACCCGGAGCTCTCCTTCATCCCCCGTCTTTTCCACCCCGATGGAAACCGTTCCATCTTTTGCGAAAATATTCTCCTCCGGCACGCCGCCCTTCACCGGAAGCTTTCTTTCGGGAAACTCCTGCCACACATCCCGGTACTCATAATTTGCAAGCCCGTACTCCATCAGCGCGCGAGTATCCTTCCACTTATAGGATTTATTGTCCGGCCAGCCGCAGGCGAGCAGCGCTACGATCAATGTCTTCCCGTCGCGGGCGAGCGCGCCCACATAGCAATAACCCGCGTCCGCAGTAA